>NZ_JACDRR010000010.1:341996-479090 GCF_013449375.1 Pectobacterium sp. CFBP8739
ACACGCGGGGATAAACCGCGTGAAACTCATTTGCGCACCTGGATAAACCACGTGTTCCCCGCACACGCGGGGATAAACCGAGTTTTTCAAGTGGTTTTTAAACAGCAACGAAGTGTTCCCCGCACACGCGGGGATAAACCGAGTATTGCAAAAAGCATAACATTACAGTCTTGCGTGTTCCCCGCACACGCGGGGATAAACCGAAGACGTTGTCTCATGCTGTAGACACAACTGTGTGTTCCCCGCACACGCGGGGATAAACCGCGAGCAACGGCCGTCAATACATGATACCAGGCGTGTTCCCCGCACACGCGGGGATAAACCGAATGTCGAACCTGCTCCGGGCAGTAATTCCCGGTGTTCCCCGCACACGCGGGGATAAACCGCCAATACACAGTAATAACAGGTGCTTTAATGGGTGTTCCCCGCACACGCGGGGATAAACCGTATGTGACAACCAGCGATCGCGGGGAGTCTATGTGTTCCCCGCACACGCGGGGATAAACCACTCCAGCTAACAGCAATTACATACCATCAACGGTGCGGGTCAGTAATGCTGTAATAGTATGAAAAATAGTGGATATATCTGCGGTGCAGAAAGGTATTTACTCAGCAGGTGGCTGATGCGTTTTATCTTGTTCTTTATCGGTACAGTTTCGGGAAGGTATTGTTCGATACGGACTAAGGTGAGCGATACATTACACGTTAAAGCTGTGTTCGCATCGAGAAGGGTATTCTGTCGAAAGTAGATGGTATAACACTATGTCTGTCTTTTTTACCCGGCCATTACTGAAGAATTCCAGTAATGGCCGAGCTTTTCTCATTCGGGGCTAAATTACTTCGCTTTACCCTGATTTGCTACTGCAGCAGCTTTTGCAGCGATTTCGTCCGCATTGCCCAGATAGTAACGTTTGATTGGCTTGAAGTTCTCGTCGAACTCATATACCAACGGCACGCCAGTTGGGATATTCAGTTCCAGAATTTCGTCTTCGCCCATGTTGTCTAGGTATTTCACCAGTGCACGCAGTGAGTTACCGTGAGCCGCGATGATGACGCGCTCGCCGCTCTTAATGCGTGGCAGGATGGTTTCATTCCAGTAAGGCACAACACGTTCGATGGTCAGCGCCAGGCTTTCAGTCAGTGGCAGCTCTTTGTCGCTCAGAGATGCATAACGTGGGTCGTGGCCTGGGAAACGTTCGTCATCACGCGTCAACTCTGGCGGCGTAATTGCAAAACCACGACGCCATTGTTTAACCTGCTCGTCACCGTATTTTTCAGCGGTTTCGGCTTTGTTCAGACCCTGCAGAGCACCGTAGTGGCGTTCATTCAGTTTCCAAGATTTTTCAACCGGCAACCAGGCTTGATCCAGCTCGTCCAGTACGTTCCACAGTGTATGAATGGCACGTTTCAGCACGGAGGTATACGCGAAATCAAAGGCAAAACCTTCGTCTTTCAGCAACTGACCTGCGGCTTTGGCTTCTGAACGGCCTTTGTCGGACAGATCGACATCGTACCAGCCTGTGAAGCGGTTTTCATTGTTCCACTGGCTCTCACCGTGTCTTACCAGTACCAGCTTAGTTACAGCCATAGCTAAACTCCTTCCTATCCTAAGATTTCTGTGATAACTGATTTCATTATAGGGGCGGAGAACGGTTATCGGCAATCGATAGTCGATGGCAAGCGTGATTTATCCGCAGGTTATTTGCGTAAAATCACGCTCTGGCTTTACCGTTTCAGCAAGCCGGATTCCCCCTTGTGCAATAGCAGATAAACCGCAGGGATCACCAGCATAGACAGCAGAGGCGCGCTCACCATTCCGCCGATCATCGGTGCAGCGATCCGCTGCATGATTTCAGACCCGCTGCCGCCACCCCACATAATAGGCAGCAGGCCTGCCATAATCGTCGCTACGGTCATCGTTTTTGGCCGTACCCGCAGAACCGCCCCTTCGTGGATGGCATCCATTAACTGCTGGCGCGATAGCGCCTGGCCGGCCACGCGGTGTTTTTCCACCGCATGATTGAGGTACAGCAGCATAATGACGCCGAATTCCGCCGAGACACCCGCCAGCGCAATAAAGCCTACGGCACCGGCTACAGAAAGATTATAGCCAAGGATATAGAGCAGCCAGACGCCACCAATCAGCGCGAAGGGCAGCGTTGCCATAATCAGCAACGCATCTTTGATGCGGTTGAAGGTGACATACAACAGCACAAAAATGATCAGCAACGTAAAAGGCACGACGACTTTCATTTTTTCCGTGGCGCGTTCCAGATACTCAAACTGACCGGACCAACTCAGCGACACTCCTTCCGGCAGCGTGACCTGCTGGGCGACGGCCTGCTGCATATCTTCAACGGCGGATTTCAGGTCACGGCCGCGCAGATCGACATAAATCCAGTCCGACAGACGACTGTTTTCACTTTTCAGCATCGGTGGCCCTTCACTGACGCGAATATCAGCCAGTTCTGCCAGCGTTACTCTGCTGCCGTTGGCCGTCACGATGGGCAGGTCACGCAATTTTTGTAGTGAATCGCGTAATTCACGTGGATAGCGGATATTAATGGGATAACGTTGGCGACCTTCAATGGTTTCGCCGATATTTTGCCCGCCGATGAGCGTCGCGACCACCGACTGAAGCTCTTCGACGGACACGCCGTAGCGTGCGGCGCGTTGCCGGTCGATATCAATATCGATATAGCGCCCGCCTGCTAACCGCTCCGCCAGCGCAGAGGTCACGCCCGGCACCTGTTTTACCACCTGCTCGATTTGCTCGGCGGTACGCTCAATATCTGCCAGATTATTGCCGTTGACCTTGATGCCCACCGGGCTTTTGATACCGGTAGCCAGCATGTCCAGCCGGTTGCGAATCGGTGGCACCCACACGTTGGCGATGCCCGGCAGGCTGACGGTGCGATCCAACTCGGCCACCAGCTTGTCCATGGTCATGCCCTCACGCCACTGGTTGCGCGGTTTCAGCCGAATCGTACTTTCCAGCATGGTGAGCGGAGCGGGGTCGGTTGCCGTTTCGGCCCGACCTGCTTTACCGAAAACCGATTCAACTTCGGGCACTGTTTTAATCAATCGATCCGTTTGTTGCAGCAGGCGACCCGCTTCACGCGCGGAGATGCCGGGCAGGGTAGAAGGCATATACAGCAGATCGCCTTCATCCAGTGGTGGCATAAATTCGCTTCCCAAGCGGCTTAGAGGAAAGAGTGTCAGCAGCAATAGCAGGCCGGAGACCAGCAACGTGATCTTCGGATAGCTCAGCACTTTTTGCAGCACCGGATGATAGAGCGCAATTAGCCAACGGTTAATCGGGTTTGCCTGTTCGTCCGGTATCTTACCGCGCACGAAATACCCCATTAATACCGGAACCAGCGTAATGCCTAATCCGGCGGCGACGGCCATGGCATAGGTTTTGGTAAAGGCCAGCGGTGAAAACATGCGGCCTTCCTGCGCTTCCAGTGAGAACACGGGCACAAACGACAGCGTAATGATCAGTAGGCTGCAAAACAGCGCAGGGCCGACCTCCACCGCCGCCCGTTCCGCTAACTGCCACCACTCGCTATTCTGTGGCTGTTTGTCGGGGTTTTCATGCCGCCATTGCTCAATAACTTTATGCATGTTTTCTATCATCACAATCGCGGCATCCACCATGGCGCCGATGGCAATCGCGATACCGCCCAGCGACATGATATTCGCGTTCACGCCCTGATAGCGCATGATGATAAACGCTCCCAGTATCCCCAGCGGTAGGCTGATAATCGCCACCAGCGCCGAGCGGAAGTGGAACAAAAACAGGGCGCAGATGACGGCGACAACGGCAAACTCTTCCAACAGCTTAAAGCTGAGCGTGTCGATAGCGTGTTCTATCAACTGAGAGCGATCGTAGGTTGGGACGATCTCAACGCCCGCTGGCAGGCTTTTTTGTATCTCCTGTAACCGTGCCTTGACGGCATGCAGCGTATTCAGCGCATTTTTACCATAACGCAGGACGATAATGCCGCCTGCCACTTCGCCTTCACCATTCAGTTCGGCGATGCCGCGCCGCATCTCCGGCCCTTCTCTGAGCGTAGCCACGTCCTGTAACAACACAGGAATGCCATTGCGGGTGGTAATCACCACGTGGTTAAAGTCTTGCGCGGTTTTCAGGTAGCCGGTGGTACGCACCATGTACTCCGCCTCACCCAGTTCCAGCACGGAGCCGCCATTTTCCTGATTGGCTGCCTGTACGGCACTGACGATCTGCTGGTGGGTGATGCCCTGCGTCCGCATCCGTTCTGGATCGACGATGATCTGATACTGCTTGACCATACCGCCCACACTGGCGACTTCTGCCACATCAGGCACCGTTTTCAGCTCATATTTCAGCAGCCAATCCTGAAACCCGCGCAGGTCGGCCAGGCTGTATTTGCCGCTGCGATCGACCAGCGCGTACTCGTAGATCCAGCCTACGCCAGTGGCATCCGGCCCCAGCGAGGTCTTGGCCTCGGCGGGCAGGCTGGATTGCACCTGACTGAGGTACTCCAGCACGCGAGATCGCGCCCAGTAAGGATCGGTTCCGTCTTCAAACAGCACATAGACGTAGGCATCGCCGAACATGGAGAAGCCCCGAACCGTCTTGGCGCCCGGAACGGAAAGCATGGTGGTGGTCAGCGGATAGGTCACCTGATTTTCCACCACCTGCGGCGCCTTGCCTGGATAGCTGACGCGAATGATGACCTGCACGTCAGACAGATCGGGAAGAGCATCCAGCGGCGTTTTTTGCAGGGAAAGCAGCCCCCACGCCGCCATGAACAACGCCGCCAGCAAAACCAGCAGGCGATTATTGAGTGACCAGCGAATTACGTAGGCAATCATGGATGGCCTCCGTGTCCGGCATGCGGATCGTCAGTGGCGGAAAAATGCAGAACGTGTATTCCGCTGTCGTCCATGCTGAACTGGAAACGCACGGTGCTGCCGAGCCCCACGCCCTTAGGCAGCCCTGATGGTGGCAGCGTGAAATCCATCGTCATCGGCGACCAGTTAAGCGCCGGAACGGCTTCGTGCTCAATGGTAACCTGATTGCCGTTGATTGCCCTGATGACGCCCTGTGTTTGATAGCCAACCGAGGTAGCTGGCGTTGCTGGGTTTGCTGATGTCTCTGCATCAAATTGCGGTAAGGCGCTGCGCAGGCTGGCTTCGGAATCAATCAGGAACTGGCCAGAGGTGACGACGCTATCGCCCGCCTTTAAGCCTTCGATGATTTCGACCCAGTCGCCTAGCGACGCACCCACAGTGACGTTACGCGGGGTAAAATGGCCGTTTCCGTCGCTTAGCAAGACCCGATTCTGGCTACCACTGACCAATAGTGCTTCCTGTGGGATCGCCAGACGCGGCTGCGCCTGAGCGTGAGAAAGCTGTACGGTGAGATACATGCCGGGTTTTAGCTGCTGCTGTGGGTTGTCGAGTACAACACGCGCTTTTAACGTGCGCGTGGTGCTATCCAGCACGGGCAGCAGTTCGCTGATTTTGCCGTGGAAGGTTTTGCCCGGCCAGGCAGTGCTGGCGGCGCTGATGTCGCTGCCAATCGTGAGCTGAGCCGCCTGAGCCTCGGGATAATCGACATCGACCCAAACCGGATTCAGGCTGGCAAGCTCAAATAACGGCTGTGCAGGGCTCAACTGCATACCTTGCCGTACTTCGAGCTTGTTCACGTAGCCATCTTCCGGTGCAGTGATGGCCATCCTATCCTGCGGCTTGCCGCTACGCTCGACCTGACGAATCACCGTTTCCGGCATGAAGAGCAGCGACAGCCGCTGCCGGGCCGATTGGCTAAGGATATCGTCACCCAACTGCCGCACTGCCAAATATTCGCGCTGCGCCGCCGCCCAGGTTGGGTTCCACAATGTGGCCAACGTTTCGCCTTTCTTCACCTGCTGTTGCAGCGCATTAACCGTAAGTTTTTCGACAATGCCACCGCTGGGCGCGACGAGCGTGTGCAATCCGCGCTCGTTGATCGCGACGGTGCCGTAACCCGTGCTACGGTCGGCAAGTTCGCGCATTTCCGCACGCGCTGTACGAACGCCAAGATTTTGCTGCTGACGGGCGCTGACGGTGATACCGCCATCATCCTGTACTTCATCGGCGTAGCGGGGTACCAGTTCCATATCCATAAAGGGGGATTTCCCCGGTTTGTCGAAACGTTTATCCGGCACCATCGGGTCGTACCAATAGAGGACGGTACGTTCCGGCTTTGCGACAGAGGGAACAAGTGGTGCGTGCTGTTTGCCTACCAGGTAACCCACGCCGCCTGCACTGAGCATAGCCAGCGTTATCAGGCTAAACATCAGTGATTTTTTCGTTACGGTTTTGTTCATTGCGCAGGGCCTCCTTGGGGCGCCAGATAGCGAATGGCGGCCCAATATTGCGCCATCTCTCGGGCGGACTCCTGAACCGCGATCCTGCTTTCAAGCAGCGCTCGGCGGGCATCCAGCACGGCAGCGAGATTACTGCTGCCGGATTGATACTGCGCCTGAATCAGCTTGATGCGCTGCTGCTGTAGCGGGAGAACGTCGTTGCTCTGACGCTGCCAGCGTGACTGTGCGGCGTGATATTGGGCAAGCAGCGTATCGAGCTGCGCCTGATGTTCTCGCTCGATGAGTAAGACTTTGTCGCGTGCCTCCATACTGCGCGAGACGTCTGCGGCGTAGTCCTTGTCCTGACGTTTGGAGGTGAACAGCGGCAAATCAACCGTCACCATCATGCCCGCCATGTCGTCGTAATCGTCACCACGTTTCGCGTAATAGACTTCAACATCGACATTAGGGATGGCAGCAACGGCTGACTGCGCGGAGCGAGCCTGTGCCAGTTCGGCTTCACGCCGTGCTTGTTGCATTTCTGGGTGCTGGTGAATGGCACTGCTCAGCACTTCTGGTGACGCTGGCAGTCGTTCAAAACGGGGCAGCTCGCCGTGCACGTTAATGGCCGTCATGCCGGTCAGTTGCACGAGTCGAGCGTGCGCGATCTGAGTATCTCGTTCGGCGTCGGCCAGTTTATCCTGCATGGTTGCCAGCGTCAGACGAGCATCCAGTACGCTACTGGTTTCACCACCTGCCGCCACATTCGCTTTTTGTGACGCGATCTGCCGCTGGCTTTCGTTGACCAGCGTAGCGACGTCGGCCAATGCTTTTTGCGAGAGTGCCAAATCCAGCCACGCCTGTGCCGTTTCCCGTTGCAGGCGAGCACGGATACTTTCGCTATTGCTTTGCAGTACATCGGCTTCGACTCGGATAGCCTGCGCCTTACTATCGCGCTTACGGCTGCTGACGTAGGTTTGCATGACGCCGATACGTTGCATTGTCATGCCTTCACGCGTGAGTCGGCTACCGTTGTTACCGCCTAATGGCAAATTCTCTACACCAAATTTCAATTTGGGATCGGGGAGTTGCGTGGCGGAGTCGGCCATGTTCTGTAGTGCATTAATCTGGTGTTGATTGGCGGACAGATCGGCGGAATAACGTTCCGCCGCCTGTAAGGCCTGTTCAAGACTCAGATCTGCCGCAAATACGGCGGCAGGCAACCACAGCAACATCGCCAGACACGCGCGCGCGGCATCGTGTTTGGATAAGTTCATGATGTGCTCCGGTTAAGGCTGCTGTGGTGTAATCGCGGTCAGAATGTAGCCGTTGTCGTTCTGGATAAAGCTGAACGAAACGGACGTGTTGATGGGTAACGGCGCTATTCTTCTCTCTGATGGCAGCGTGAAGGCCATCGTCATAGCCGGCCATTTTAGGTCGGCGATGGGGGCGTGAGAGATCGTCACGCTATTGGCGTTCCACTGTTTAACCATCCCGGTGCTCTGATAAACAACGGGAGTGGTCGCAGGAGGTGTGGTATGCATCATCGCGTGATGCTGGTGGTCGTTTGCCCACGCGGGAAAAGTAACGAAAGAAACAGAAAAAAGCAGGCCGCTAATCAAAGCCAGATAAGTGATACGCATAAAAATAATCCCAATATACTCGTAATACTTCAAGTTGCATGTGCGTTGGCCGCGTTCAGTCACCCGAATCACTTACTTGAGTAAGCTCATCGGGACTCGCGCGGTTGCCGCGTTACGAGGCGCATAAATGAGCCTCGCCCTGCGGGCCAACGCTTTGCGTTGTTCAAAACGCTAACGTTTTGTCCTGAAACTCGAATTATTTGGAGTGTAAAAATAATTGATAAACAAGGTGTTGCGCTCGCTGGCGCAGGGGTTATCAATCGCTTGGGTTATTCTCTGAATCGACAGAAGCGGATTTCAGCCGGCGGGCCAACTGCGGGAGGAGAGAGCCAGGCATCGCATGCCTGATTAAGGGGGACAGGGTTGTCTGCTAAAACCAGCTCACCGCTGACCGGCAGTGCGAGTAATGCCAGCGAACCGTTATCCTGCTTAACGCTATCCGGTATGCAGTGCTTTTCGCACAGTGGTGTTTGCTGGTCGGCAGTGTAAGACGCTTCAGCCGTATGCTGAGTGTGAGACGATAATGGATGAACGTCAGCCTGTTGCAGATGTGCCTGATGCTGGACAGCGGGCGAGGTCTGGCTGAGCACCATATCGCATTGGTGACCTGCGATAGCCAATTGTGCATTCAGGAAAAGCCAGCACAGCGCCAATAGCCATCCCCACCTGCCCTTATGGCGCAGATGATGAATGAATAATGGAGACCGTGATGATGCGGACATGGCATTTCCTTTTTAGACGTTTTGGCAGTGTATGCGTCTGATCGGGAAGGGAGCAAGCGGGGAATAGCATAGTTTTGTAAATTGGCAGAAAGTTATCTGCCAATGTTATCAATGGGTTAATTATGTTTTGCCGTTCGGTTACTGAACGAGAAACTGGTACGTGGTATCTGAGCGGTAGACTTTTCCCGGCTTGAGCCAGCAGTCGGGCTGTGGCCAGTCGGGGTGATTCGGGCTGTCCGGCAGGAATTCACTTTCCAGTGCGACACCGGCATAGTTTTCATACTGACCACCGTTTCGCGAAGGCGTTCCGGCCAGAAAGTTGCCGCTGTAGAGCTGTAACGCAGGGGCGCTGGTGAAAACGCTCATCAGCACGCGGCCATCGGATGACCATAAATTAGCAGCCGGATTTTCGCTGGAACCGCAGGTGCGATGCAATAAATAAGCGTGATCGTAGCCGCCGACGGCCATTTGATCGCTGTCGCGCAGGAAATCTTCTTCCAGCGTTTTGGGGTGGCGAAAATCCATTCCGGTCTCGTTTACCGGTGTCAGATCGGCGTTGGGAATGCCCGAACTATTAACCGGTAAATAATAGTCAGCAAACAGTTGCAACTGGTGCTTACGGACGTCAGTCAGATCGCCATCAAGGTTGAAATACGCGTGGTTGGTCAGGCAAACGGGGCAGGCTTTCTCTACGGTCGCCTGATACGAAATTTCCAGCGAATTATGTTCGGTCAGCGCGTAGGTCACCTGTACGTTGAGATGCCCTGGATATCCTTGATCGCCATCCGGCGAGTGCAACTGATACGTCACCTGCGCGGCATCCTGACTGGCTATTCGCCAGCGACGGGCGTGAAAGCCTTCTGGGCCACCGTGCAACTGGTGCTCGTTCTGGTTTGGAACCAGATGGAACGTTTCGGTTTCTCGACTGAATGTGGCTTTGGCTATGCGGTTGGCATAGCGGCCAATTGATGCACCGAGATAAGCGCTTTGTTGCGGATACTGCTCGGGTGATGCACAGCCCAATAAGACTTCTCGCACCTCACCCTCTGGTAGCGGCAGTTCACAGGAAAGCCAAGTTGCACCCCAGTCCATCAGGCGCACGCGCATGCCCGCCTGATTCTGCAAGGTTGTTAATTGAAACGGCTGACCATCTGGCGCCAGCGAATTGAGACTTTCATTCAACATGACTTGCTCCTGTAGAGGTCTGAGAAGATAGAGAGGATTGGCCGATAGTTTCAAATAGGGGAAGGTTGCAGAAATTAGCTCTGCTACGCTTCCCTTCATTTGTCACTCGGCGTGAAAAAACGCCGTTATGCTTCGTCGAACCCATTGGGGTGGTTGGACTGCCAGCGCCAGGTGTCCTGCGCCATTTCTTGCAGTGAGCGTGTGACTCGCCAGTTAAGGTCTTTCGCTGCACGCTCGGCATCTGCCCAATAAGCGGGCAGATCGCCCTGACGACGCGGGGCAAAATGGTAAGCCAGCGGCTTACCACAGGCCTGACTAAAGGCTTCGACGACCTGCAATACACTGTAGCCTATGCCTGCGCCCAGATTATAAATATGCACGCCAGCACGATTTTGCAGGGTGTTCATGGCGGCGATATGACCGTCAGCCAGATCGACAACGTGGATGTAATCTCGCACGCCAGTGCCGTCAGCGGTAGGGTAGTCATTACCGAAAATCGCCAGCGAGTCGCGACGTCCGACAGCAACCTGAGCGATGTAAGGCATCAGGTTGTTGGGCACACCTTGTGGGTCTTCACCCATCTCACCCGATGGATGGGCACCAACTGGGTTGAAATACCGCAATAGCGTAATACTCCATTCCGGTTCTGCATGCTGTAAGTCTTGCAGGATTTGCTCGACCATCAGCTTGCTACGGCCATAAGGGCTGGCAGGTTGCCCCGTCGGGAAACTTTCCTGATAGGGTGTGCGCGGCTGATCGCCATAGACGGTGGCGGAGGAGCTAAAAATCAGGTTTTTCACGCCTGCTTTCTTCATCGCCTCTACCAGCACGAGCGTACCGTAGACGTTATTATCATAATAACTCAGCGGTTCACGCACTGATTCGCCCACGGCTTTTAAGCCGGCAAAGTGGATGACAGAATCAATGGAATGCTTAGCGAAAATATCGTCCAGCAGCGCGCTGTCGCGAATATCGCCTTGATAAAAAATGGGCGTTTTGTCGGTTAAGCGTGTAATAGTTTTAACGACGCTAGCCTTGCTGTTGCACAAGTTATCGAGAATGACCGGCGTGTGCCCAGCAGCCAGCAATTGGACGCACGTATGACTTCCTATGTAACCGCTACCACCTGTAACAAGAACGTTCATAATGACCTCTATTATCGCAATGCTGCAAAATAACATGGCTAGACGCTGAAAAAGGTGATCTACAGCGAGAATCTGCCTCTGTTATCGATGATTTATTTACGAATAAATTTAGTGAAGCGTAGGCTACAGTGTAAATGAGCTCGGCTTTCTACCCTACATATTATTTTGTGGTAGCGTTATCATCCCTGTTTTTAAGCGTTATTTACACAACTCATCAATTTGGTAGCGATAGATGTCGTTGTGCGGGACGAAAGTGAGCCGGTGCGTGATGCACTCTGGCGCGTCTTCCGCATGGTGAGAGACAAAGAGAAGCTGTGTTTCGCCCTCGCCAATGAGGATGTCCAGCCAGCGTCGCACCAGTTGGCGATTGAGCGGATCGAGCCCCTGTAGCGGTTCATCAAGAATGAGCAGCGCGGGGTGTTTGACTAACGCGCGGGCAATCAGCGTCAGACGCTGCTGACCCCAGGAGAGCGACTGAAATGGCGTATCGGCGATCGCGCCATTAAGCCCAAGCAAGATAAGCCACTGCTCGGTCAGGTGGCGCTGGCGATCAGAAACGGCCTGATAAATGCCGATAGAGTCAAAAAAGCCTGACAGGATAACGTTGCGCACGCTGGTGCTGACGCGGTAATCCAGATGGAAGCTGCTGCTGACGTAGCCGATATGACGCTTGATGTCCCAGATGGTTTCACCGCTGCCGCGCTTACGGCCAAACAGCGTGAGGTCGTTGCTATAGCCTTGCGGATGATCGCCGGTAATCAGGCTGAGTAGCGTCGATTTCCCCGCGCCATTTGGCCCGACAATCTGCCAATGCTGACCGGGCAACACTTCCCACGTTAGCTCGTGCAGAATAGGGCGATCGTTGTATTGCACCACGCCGTTACGCAACTGAATACGCGCTTCGTCAGCGGGAAGCGTCATATACCGCCGCGGATCTTCCGGTTCTGGCAGCGAGCTCCCTGACAGCTTTTCGCTAAAAGCAAGTTGAGCCACCAGCGCTTCAGAGAGAATCGTTTCACGCTCGCCGAGGCGGGTCAACGTACAATCTGCCAGTACGCCGACATGGTTGATAAAATCAGGAATGTCGTCAAAGCGATTGAGAATAAGCACCAGCATATAACCCGTGCCTGCCAGTTTTCGCAACTCATCAGCAAGCTGCTGGCGAGAAGCAACGTCCAGCCCATCAAAAGGCTCATCGAGAATCAGCAAGTCAGGCTGGGGCATCAGCGCCTGACACAGCATCGCCTTACGGGTTTCCCCCGTAGAAAGGTACTTGAAACGGCGCTCCAGCAAATGTGCAATACCAAACTGCTGCGCCAGCTGTTGGCAACGCGCGGGATCGTTGAGGCTGTCCTGAATCACCTCTGCCGTGGTGCGGCCAGTGTCATCTTCCCCTTCGCTCAGTAGATCGGTGTTATTACGTTGCCATTCGTCGGAAACCAGTTTTTGTAATTGTTCAAACGACAGACGAACGGGGCGTTGGAATCCCGTTGTTCGTTCACCACGCAATAGCGGCAGTTCGCCGGATAGCGCTCGCGCCAATGCAGATTTACCACTTCCGTTGGCTCCGACAAAGGCCCAGCACTGGTTTTGTTCGAGCGTCAGTTCGTCCAGATGCAGCATGCGGGTGTCGCTGAGACGAAACAGCCCCTGAGTGATTTTTAACAATGACATTTTCTATCCTTCGTCAGATGGCGATAGCGCTAAAGCGACATTAACAAAGCGTGGCGATGATGACCCGGTCAGCATTGAAACAGGCATTCACGTCCGTTCCCTGTTGCAGCTTTTGTTGCTCAAGCAGGGCGTTCGGTACCATGGCACACAGGGTTTCCCCCCCGGTCAGCGTAATCAGAATTTCGCTGTTTTCCACACCGTGTTGAATGGACTGGATTTGCCCTGATAAGACGTTATCAACATCAGGCGCGGCGGACGTGGTAGCGTACACATCGATCCACGGTGCTTTAATCAGTGCCAACACCTCTTTCCCTTTCTGTAATTGCAGGCGCTCGGCGCTTTGTTGTGTAATCAGGGCGCTGATCGTTGTTTTACCATCGGCGAGTAAAAGATCCAGATGTTGTTGCACCTGTTCTTCACCGCGTGCGAGCACGGTTCCAAAAAACTGGTTACGGGCGCTGGTTTGCAGTGAGAAACGCGCGATGGCTGCCAGCAGGCTATCTAACGGCAGACCGTCTTCTTGCAAGACATCAAAGGCTTTTTGCTGAATCTGTGCGAGCAAATCGTACAGCTGGAGAAGACGTTCGCCGTAGCGGGTGAGCTGAGCCCCGCCACCGCCTTTGCCACCGGTCATACGTTCGACGATGGTCTGTTCGGCCAACTGATTCATCTCATTGATGGCATCCCATGCGCTTTTATAGCTAATCCCTGCCAGCTTGGCGCCCTGACTGATTGAACCGGTATGACGAATTTGCTTGAGCAATTCGATGCGCCGCGGATCGGCGAATAAACGCTGTTGGAGTTTCAGGGTGAGAAGAATTTCAGCCTGCATAGTGAGGGCACCGTTGGTGAGTTTACTTCTCTGTATTGTCGCTATTTTCTTCATCAGGGGCAAATCGCACAAATAGACGCACTATTTTCTATTACTGCGGTAGACTACGTGGCAATTACGACGATCTCGGCTTACAGTGAAATAGCACGTTAGACTGGCTAAAGTAGCGGTAACCGTTGCAATAAGTGAGGTAAGCATGTTGGAGTTGTTGAAGAGCCTGCTGTTTGCAGTTGCCATGGTTCCTGTGATGATGGTGGTTATCATGGGCGCGATTTATTGCTTGGGCGAAGTATTTAACGTGTTGTCCAGCATCGGTCATTCCGACGATCAGCGCGCAAAGAATCAGCACTGATTCACGATCCTTTTCTATTTTGATGTCCGGCTTTTTTGCCGGACATTTCTTTTCTACCCCCTGATATATACCTCTTTAAAGCGCATGACATGGCTTCATAATTCGTTATATCATTATTTACATAGCGATAATTGTCAGGAGACAAGAATGAAGCAGCAATGGTTAAAATGGTTTGCCGCACTGACCCTCAGTGCAGGAATGGCGCTGCCTGCGGCAGCAGAAGATAAAGTTACTGTATTCGCCGCCGCATCATTGACGAATGCGTTGCAGGAAATCGCCACGCAATATCAGAAAGAGAAAAACGTTGCCGTCGTGGCGTCTTACGCATCCTCTTCAACGCTGGCGCGCCAGATTGAGCAAGGTGCACCTGCCGATCTGTTTATTTCTGCTGACCAACAGTGGATGGACTACGCGCAGGACAAAAACCTGATGGATACCACCACGCGCCACACGCTGCTGGGCAATGAGTTGGTGGTGATTGCGCCGAAGGCCAGTGCGCAGAAAAATCTCACTATTGATGATAAAACCGACTGGAAAAGCCTTCTGAAAGGCGGACGTCTGGCCGTTGGCGACCCGGATCATGTGCCTGCCGGCATCTATGCCAAAGAAGCGTTACAGAATCTGAAAGCCTGGGATGGACTCTCCCCGCTGATGGCGCGCGCCAATAACGTACGTGCAGCGATGGCGCTGGTGGAGCGTGAAGAAGCACCTTTAGGCATTGTTTACGGTTCTGATGCGGTTGCCAGCGACAAAGTTAAGGTCGTCGGTACGTTCCCGGCAACGAGCCACAAGCCTGTCGAATATCCGATGGCGATCGTAAAAGAACATAAAAACCCAGCGGTTACCGGGTTTTATGACTACCTGAAAACGCCGGAAGCGGCAGCGGTATTTAAACGTTACGGCTTCGCGCCGCGTTAATGATGCTGAGTGATTACGAGTGGCAGGCGGTTGAGCTGAGCCTCAAAGTTTCCGTTCTGGCTGTGGCGTGCAGCTTGCCGTTTGGGATACTGATGGCGTGGATTTTGGTGCGCTGTCGGTTCCCCGGCAAATCGCTGTTAGATAGCATTATCCATTTACCACTGGTGCTGCCGCCAGTGGTCATTGGTTATCTGCTGCTGGTGGCGATGGGAAGACGCGGCGTAATCGGTTCCTGGCTCTATGACTGGTTCGGCTTCAGCTTTAGTTTTAGCTGGCGCGGTGCCGCATTAGCGTCGGCGATTGTCGCGTTCCCGCTGATGGTTCGAGCGATTCGGCTGTCACTGGATGCTGTCGATAAGCATCTGGAACAGGCTGCCCGAACACTGGGTGCCACACCCTGGCGTGTATTTTTCACCATCACATTACCTCTCTCTTTTCCCGGCATTGTTGTCGGAACCGTATTGGCGTTCGCCCGTTCGCTGGGTGAATTTGGCGCGACCATTACGTTTGTTTCTAACATTCCCGGTGAAACCCGAACCATTCCACTGGCGATGTATACCCTGATTGAAACGCCCGGCGCGGAGGCTGATGCAGCAAGGCTGTGTATCATTGCCATCGTCTTGTCGCTGGCTGCGCTGTTGGCATCAGAATGGTTAACAAACTGGAGCCGCAAGCGGTTGGGGGGATAATGCTGCAACTCGATTTTCATCAACAACTGGGCAACCTCGAACTCCGCGTTCAGTCTGAACTGCCCGCGAACGGGATTACCGCGATTTTCGGCGTGTCTGGCGCAGGGAAAACCTCGCTCATCAATGCCGTTGTTGGCCTGACTCGTCCGGATAGCGGACGGATTATGCTCAATAATCATGTCTTGGTGGATACTCAGCAGCGTATTTTTCTTCCACCGGAAAAGCGCCGAATCGGCTATGTATTTCAGGACGCTCGCCTGTTTCCGCACTATCGCGTACGTGGCAATTTACGTTACGGTATGGCTGAGACCATGGAATCGCAGTTCGATGACATCGTCAATTTACTGGGTATTGAAGCGCTGCTGAATCGCTATCCACGGACGCTGTCCGGTGGCGAAAAACAGCGTGTTGCGATTGGCCGGGCATTGCTGACTGCGCCGGAACTGCTGCTTATGGATGAACCGCTGGCGTCGCTGGATTTACCCAGAAAGCGCGAGCTGTTGCCGTATCTGGAGCGTCTGGCGAAAGAGGTCAATATCCCGATTTTGTATGTCAGCCACAGTCTGGAAGAGATTGTCCGGTTAGCCGATCATGTCGTGGTGCTTGATAAAGGCAAAGTGAAAGCACAGGGTGTGCTGGAAGAGGTGTGGGCCAGCAGCGCACTACGCCCTTGGTTAGCGAAAGACGAACAGAGCAGCATTCTGAGTGCGCGCGTGTTGGCTCAACATGAGCATTACGCGATGACGGCGCTGGCATTAGGCGACCAGCAGGTGTGGGTCGGAAAAGTCGAACTCCCGCAGGACGCCGCATTACGCATTCGCGTGAATGCCGCTGATGTTTCTCTGGTGCTACAGCCGCCAGAAAAAAGCAGCATCCGTAATGTGCTGCGTGCCAGCGTGGTGGAGTGCATTGATGTCGACGGACAGGTTGAAGTAAAACTTGAGGTTGGTCAGCAGATGCTGTGGTCCCGTATTACGCCGTGGGCACGGGACGATCTCCTACTTCATCCTGGGCAAACGATCTACGCGCAGATTAAGAGCGTGTCGATTACGGCGTAAGCACAGGCCGAGTGATGGAACAGCCGTTCATATCGCTCGGTCTATCTCGTGAATCAGTCTATATTCTGTGACTAAGATAACAAAACGAGTATTGAGAGTGATTTTCAATTCGTTTTTTCTACCGCGTAAACAAGGTAGTCAGATAAATTATTCCCGCGTTGTTATTTTTTCATTATAAAAAGTAATCGATTACTTTTTTGTTTTCACCTGTGCTAAGAGAGAAGAGGAGAAGGACATGCCTTGTATGACGTTATTGCGCCGAGCGTTCGCCATACCGCTGTTATTAATGGTTTCATCAGGTTTGGCGCTTGCCGAGCGTCCAGCAGAAAATCAGAAAATAGCGTTGCAGATGTATACACTGCGTAGCCTGAATACGCTTGATGAGCAATTTTCTGCGGCGCGTCAGGCTGGGTTTAAGGCCGTAGAGCTGGTGGGGACGCACGGTGTGAGCGCGTCAGAAATGAAGGGATTATTGGGAAAATATCAGTTGAAGGCCATTGCTGCGCATGTCCAGTTTGGCGAACTGAAGAATAACATGGATGAAGTTGTCGCCTTTAATAAAGCGATTGGCAACCGCATGATTATTGTGCCGTGGCTCAATGTTGAAGATCGGCCGAATAGCGCAGAGGGATGGCAGCGTTTTGGTGTGGAAATGAACGATCTTGGACGTGAATTGAAGAAGCAGGGCATGAAGCTGGCTTATCACAACCATAATTTCGAGATGAAGAAGTATCGCGGTAAAACCGCGCTGGAAATCATGATGGATGCGGCAGAGCCAGAGAACCTGATGCTGGAAATGGATGTTGCCTGGGTATCTCGCGGAGGACAGGATCCTGTGCGTCTCCTGCGCCAGTACAAAGGGCGTATTTACTCGATTCATGCGAAAGATAATACCTCCATCGGCATCCGCGATGATGAAATGAACTTTGCCCCACCTGGTGAGGGCATTTTGGCGTGGGAAGAGATTCTTCCTGCTGCGTCTAAGGCGGGTGCTCAGTGGTTTGTTGCTGAACATGACTTACCGAAAGATCCGCAGGCCATTATTTCCGCTGCTTACCAGTCTCTGTATGAAAAGCTGAGTAAGGTGAAAAGTAAGTAAGGAATCGCTATCCACCTGCGGTCAGCGAGCCGCAGGTGGTCAGAAATGGGACCGCGAAAGGTAAATGTTGCGTGGGCTAGCTGGATGCCCGTTCGACAAACGTCCATTTCAGTAAGCGTTTTTCTGTTTTGCTGTCAGGCTGGTCAATCTGTTGCAATAGCAGCTTCACGGCTTCTCTGCCGATATGCGCGGACGGCTGCTGAATGGTACTGAGCTGAGGCGAAGTGATGTAACCCAGCTCCGAGCCGTCAAAACCGATCACCGCAATATCCTGCGGCGCACTCAGCCCCGCCTCGCAGATTGCCGACAGTGCACCCGCAGCCAACGTATCGGACACCACAAAGACGGCATCTGGCCGCTCTGGATCGTTAAGCAGCGCGCTCATTGCGGCCTTGCCGCCTGCGTAGCTCAAGGTGCTGGCGTATTCGACTTTGCCGTAATCAAACGCATTTTCCGCGAGAGCGTCGCGATAACCTTTCTCTCGCTGCTGGGCGTAGAGATAATTCATATCGTGGTTAATCATGGCGATACGGCGGCGGCCTTTGCCAATAAAGTGATTAATCACGAAACGGGACGCTTCGGCGTTATCAATCCCGACGGATGAAATAGCAGATGTATCATCATGCTCGGCGCACTGTACCCAAGGGGCGGTGCCAATCATGTCCTGAATCGCGGAAAGCGTTGAAATCGCGTCCATGGTGATTACGCCATCGACCATTTTACCGGACAGTAATTGCAGGCTGGAGTGGGCGCGAACAATATCGGCACCTGAATTACACAGAAGAATGCGGTAGCCGTTTTCTTCCGCTTCCGCTTCGATACCTTTCACCACATCGGCGCAGAAGGGGTTGGCAATGTTGGAAACCATGACCAATAGCATATGGCTACGTGCGGTACGCAGCTGGCGGGCCAGTAAGTTCGGCTGATAGTTGCTGCTTTTTATCGCATTGAGAACACGTTCCCGGTTTTGCGGCTTCACGGTATCAATGTTATTCAACACCCGTGAAACGGTGGCGACCGAAACACCCGCTATCCGTGCTATTTTTTGAATCGACATAATTCAGAAGGCACTCACGCTACTTATGCTTAGCTGAGCAGATTACCATAAATATCTCTGGCTGCATCCCGCAGGCGTCGCACCTGCGGGATGAATAACATAAGAGAATGAACGGCCTGATGCCTTAATTAGCGACCTTCACCCATGTTTGCTGCTGATGGCTTTGTACGATGGCATCAATGATGAACATGATGTTCGCGCCGTCGTAGAAGGTGGCAAAGTTGCACGGATCGACGCCTGGGCGTTTGCCGTCGCGCAGATAGGCGTAAAAATTCGCCATCATGTTCTTGAACGCATCCGGCCAGCCTTCGATATGCCCACCGGGGAAGTGGACCGCAGCGGCAGCTTCTGGGTTCAGTAATCCAGGATCGTCCGACAACACCTGATTCGGTTTATCACGATGACCGATCCACAGCTGCTGCGGCGTTTCCTGATCCCACGCCAGCGATTGTTCACTGCCATTCACTTCAAACGTCAGGCGATTTTTCCGGCCAGCGCTGACCTGAGAAACGGTAAAGGAACCGCGGCTGCCATCATCAAAACGCAGTAAAACCGTCGCGTAATCTTCGGTTTTGACCGGCTTGTCGTCGTACTCGGGTGGCGCATCAGATGACGAAAACGTGGCCGCACCGTTCCTATTGGATTTGCGGATCGGGTGGACGATGGCTAAATCGGCAAAGACTTCGACAATTTTCCGGCCGGAAATAAACTGCACCGTGTCGCACCAGTGCGAGCCGATGTCGGCCACTGCGCGGGAAACACCGCCGTACTCCGGTTCAACACGCCAGTTATAGTCAGTGTCGCGCAGCATCCAGTCTTGCAGATAGCCGCCGTGTACCGCAAAGACGCGGCCGATCTCCTGATGCCTAATCATACTGGCAGCCTGCTGCACCATGCCAAACTGGCGATAGACAAAGCTGACGCCGTGAACAACACCTTTTTCTTCCGTCATCGCCACCAGTTCACGCGCTTCTTCACTGGTCATACACAGCGGCTTTTCCGAAAAGACGTGCTTGCCGGCCTGAATAATCTGCTTATTGATCGCCGCATGGAGATGGTTTGGTGTGCAGTTGTGGATCGCGTCGAGGTGTGGATGAGTTAACAACTCAGCGACGCTGCCGTAGGCATGAGGAATATTGAGCTGGCGGGCTTTTTGCTGCGCCAGATCGAGCGAGTTTTCTGCCAGCGCCACCACCTCAACGAAGCCAAGGCGACGAATCGCCTCTATATGTGCTGGGCCAATAAAACCGGAACCAATAATGCCAACGCGAATCATTCTGCGTTCTCCTCTTTTAATCCCAACATTTTTCTTACCAACGGGCGATCGTCGCTGGTCGCAGCGAAATCGTCAAAAGCGCGTCCTGCGACGGGAATAATGTGGCGGTTGATGAATGCGGCCCCTTCTTTCGCCCCGCAGTTGCTGTCTTTCAGGCAGCATTCCCATTCCAGCACCGCCCAACCGTCGTAGTCGTATTGGGCTAGTTTGCTGAAGATGCCGCCGAAATCGATCTGACCATCTCCCGGTGAACGGAAACGCCCAGCGCGTTCTGCCCACGACTGATAGCCGCCATACACGCCGCTTTTACTTGATGCGGTAAATTCCGCATCTTTCACATGGAATGCTTTGATTCGCTCATGGTAGCGATCGATAAAGCCGAGGTAGTCCATCTGCTGCAAATGCATATGGCTGGGATCGTAAAGAATGTTGGCGCGCGGATGGTGGTTGACGACATCAAGGAAGCGTTCAAAGGTTACGCCGTCGTGTAAATCTTCTCCCGGATGCAGCTCGTAGCACACATCCACGCCGTGCTCGTCGAAACAGTCGAGAATCGGCGTCCACAGGCGGCCGAGTTCTTTAAAGGCTTCCTGAATCATGACTTCTTTACGCGGTGGCCAAGGGTAAAAATAGGGCCAGGCCAGCGCACCGGAAAACGTAGCATGAGCGCTTAGGCCTAAGCGTGAAGACGCTTTTGCTGCCTGCTTGATTGCCGCAATAGCCCACTGCTGGCGAACTGGCGGATTGCGGCGGTAAGCCGGTGGTGCGAAATCGTCAAAAGCATCGTCATACGCAGGGTGGACGGCAACGAGCTGTCCTTCCAGATGGGTCGACAGTTCGCTGATGGTCAGCCCGTGCTGTGCCAGCAGGCCTTTCACCTCATCACAGTAAGTTTGGCTGTCGGCGGCCGTGGCCAGATCGAAAATATGTGGATGGTTACAGGGAATTTGCAGCGCTTTAAAGCCTAATCCGGCTGCCCATTGCGCCAGATTTTCCAGCGTGTTAAAGGGAGCCTGATCGCCAATATACTGGGCGAGAAAAATACCCGGTCCTTTTAACGTCTTCATTATTACCTCCTTTGGCAACGGGTGTGGTCATGAATACCGTTGCACGATTGCGATAGCGGAGAATGCAGTGGGATGAGGTGCCATAGGCGACCTCATCCCATTTTCTCGTTAAATAATCTGTCTCAAATAATTAGGCCCGCTCTTCTTTATATTTGAAGGAGAAGAGGAAGATGACGGCGATGATGGCTGCGGCAACCGCAGGGATCCACCAGAATGTCGCCCAGATTTCAGGCGCATTTAACGTGCCGTTGTCGAAGAGACGGTTATAAATTGCACCGGAAACCTGTGACCCGAGCAGCATGCCGATACCGTAGGTGAACAGGACCACCAGACTTTGTGCCTGACCTTTGATTTTCTCTCCCGCGATGCGGTCGGTGTAGATGAAACCAATGACGAAGAAGAAGTCATAGCACACACCGTGCAGCAGGATACCGATGTAGAGCAACCAGCGGGTTTCTTCATTCACGCCCATCGCGAAGAGGGCATAGCGTACGAACCACGCCAGCATGCCGATGAACAGCATGTATTTCACGCCCAGCTTTCTAAACAGCAGAGGAATGATCAGCATGAAGACGATTTCAGACATCTGACCAAATGACATCGCGGTGCTGACGTCGCTGATACCCGCATTGCTCAGGAAGGATGCGGTATAAGCGTAGTAGGTGCCTAGTGGAATAGAGATCAGCATGGCGCAGATGGCAAACACTAGGAAGTGGCCTTTCTTCAGCAACGCAAAGGCATCAGCACAGAACAGATCGCGCAGCGCCAGCGGCATGCCTTTTGCGGGGGCAGGGGTATGCGGCAGCGTCAGGCTGTAGGCAGCCAGAATGGCAGAGCAAGCGGCCGCGACGTAGAAGATATTGACACTTGCGGAGATGCCCGCCATCCCGATACAGACACCGGCGACGATCCAGCCGATGGTGCCGAAGACCCGCACAACTGGGAAGCTCTTCTCGCTGTTGCTCAGGTTATGGAACGCGATGTTGTTAGTTAACGCCAGCGTTGGCATAAAGCACAACGTGTAGGCGAACAGCAGGATCAGCAGCTGTGAGCCATCTTCGTTGACTAACGCGGTAGGCACAAACCACAGGATGACCGCGCCGATCAGGTGCAGCAGCGCCATGACTTTCTGTGATGGGAAGAAGCGGTCAACCACCATGCCTAGTACAAACGGCGACAGGATGGAGGCGATTGGCCCAGCAGAGAAGGCGTCGCCAATCATGGCGGCCAGGTTGTGCTGTGTCATCACCAGGCCTAGGGTGACAGACCATGAGCCCCAGATGAAGAACTCTAAAAACATCATGAGTGACAGTCTGGGAACGACGAAGGCCGGCTGTAACGATTTGGTAGCTGTGTTTTCAGATGAAGAAACCATGTGGTATCCCTCTTAAAAGTAATCGATTACAATTTGTGTTTTCTAAATGTAATCGATTACTTTTAACTTAACCGCAGCTTTTAGCCATAAATGAGATCCTTATCACTAGAAAGTTATATAGCCATAGCGTAGCTGGCTGTTTTCGCGCAATGATCGGGTATCTGCTTTGCTTGAGGGGAAAAGAAGAATGACGCACTTTGTTCTAGTGGGCGATGTCGGCGGCACCAATACGCGTTTGGCGCTGTGTGACGCCATGACGGGGGAATTATCGCAAACCGAGACCTATTCTGGGCTGGATTTTCCTTCTCTGGAAGGGGCCATTCGTGATTATCTCGATTCACGGCAGGTCACGGTGCTGGATGCCTGTATCGCGATTGCCTGCCCGATTACCGGTGACTGGGTGGCGATGACGAACCACACCTGGGCATTTTCCATCGCAGAAATGAAAGCGAGTCTGGGTCTACGCCATTTTGAGGTCATCAACGATTTTACCGCCGTTTCCATGGCAGTGCCGGTGATGGCTAACACCGATTTGCTCCAATTTGGCGGCGGGGAGCCTGTGCCAGGCAAACCCATTGCGGTCTATGGCGCAGGTACGGGGTTAGGCGTTGCCCATCTGGTCCATGCCGCCAATCAATGGATTAGCCTGCCGGGTGAGGGCGGTCATGTGGACTTCGCGCCGAATAGCGATGAAGAAGACAACATTCTCTCTGTTTTGCGCCAGTCGCTCGGGCATGTTTCTGCTGAACGCATACTCTCCGGACAGGGGCTGGTAAATATCTACCGTGCCGTGGTGCTGTCTGATGACCGCACGCCAGAGGAGTTGGAACCGAAAGATATTACCGATCGTGCTGTCAACAATACGGATGTGGACTGTCGCCGTGCGCTGTCGCTATTTTGCGTCATCATGGGACGCTTTGGCGGCAATCTGGCGTTAAATTTAGGCACATTCGGTGGCGTGTATATTGCTGGCGGCATTGTTCCGCGCTTTCTTGAGTTTTTTAAAGCCTCCGGTTTTCGGGCGGCTTTTGAAGACAAAGGGCGGTTCAAAAGCTATATGCAGGATATCCCCGTGTACCTGATTACCCATGAGCAGCCGGGATTAATGGGGGCGGGGGCGTACCTGCGGCAGGTGCTGGGCAATGCGCTGTAAGTCAGCTTGATAGTCAAGCGCCATCAGGCAAAGTGAGGCACGACTCACTCGCCTGATGGCATCATCCTTGGTTATGCCAGAATGCGGGTGCGGATGACATCGGCGATGCTGGGTTCCTCATTACTGCCAATCACCAGATCGGCACGCGCTTTGATTTCGTCGGCACTGTTGCCCATGGCGACACCTAATCCTACGCCTTCCAGCATGCTGATATCGTTAAAGTTATCGCCGAATGCCACGACATCTTTCATGCTGATGCCCTGTTCGCCAAGCCATTGCTGAAGCAGTTTGCCTTTGCTGTTGCCGGTTTGGGCGATATCAACCTGATCTTGCCACGACCACTCGCAGGCCAGTCCGAGCTGTTTTTCTACTTCTGCGGCAAAATGGTTCAGCGTAGGGACATCGGCGTGTGTGGTCGCGAATTTCCAGATAGCGTGAGACGCTTCGGTCTGACGCACCAGATTTTCCACCTGAGCGAAACGAGGACGCTGCCGTTCTGGCAGGTTAGCCGCCCATGCCTGCGTGCGGACTACGTGGCCGGTAGGATACTGGTAATACATGTCGTCATCGGCATACATCAGCCCATGAATATCAAATTCTTCTAGCAGCGTGATGACATTTTTTGCCTGTTCGACAGAGAGCGGATTGGTATGCGATGCCTGACCCTGCTGGTAATCATAGACATAGGTACCGTTACAGCAGATGGCGGGCGTATCCAACTGCAATCCCTGATAAAAAGGGTGGATTGCCGAGTGGTGGCGTCCGGTGACAATCATCACTTTTATGCCTTGCTGGCGGGCCAGCGCGAGTGCGCTAAGGGATTCGGGCAGGATTTTTTTCTGTTGATTCAGTAGCGTACCATCAAGATCAAGTGCAATTACTCGGTAGGTCATCGTTGTCTCGCAAATAAAAATGTGGGCATCAAATTACTCTTACGATAAAGGACATGGCGAAAAATAGACAGACAACAGCGAGATAAAAGTGTCTGAGGTTCATTTGATGACGAAAGATTCAGAGTGGCGGTGTGAAATAAAGCGAAACGTACGTTTTTACAGCACCGTTGTTGATTTTCTATGCTTTCAACGGCTTATCATCTATTTTTTAAGCAGTTGACCAAAACGCGGCTTTACAACGTGCGGCATACTGTTTATAGTGCGCGTCATTGCGGAGGAGTGGCCGAGTGGTTGAAGGCACCGGTCTTGAAAACCGGCGACGCGAAAGCGTTCTAGAGTTCGAATCTCTACTCCTCCGCCACACATTCAATAGAGTCAATGAGTCATAAATTATTTTGATTCTATCCTGCATAACATGCAGCATAAAAGCCTCCTTAGTTGGAGGTTTTTTGTTTGTAGTTTTATGTAGAACCTTATCCCGCCGCAGCCCAGCAAATAAATCGTAACCTCTCAGCAGTGATTCAAGGTCTAGCATTTCTAAATCTCTCCCCCTAAACGCGTTTGGTACAACAACACAAGTAACATGCCCATCTACTGGACTGATTTCTGATCCACTGGATGGCTGTAACAGGATTTGCATCAACACCAGCGTGCTTTGCGGAATCAGGCCTCATTTTGATATGGGTCAAAAGCACATCTGAAAAAGTAATGGTTTACAGGATAATTCTTGAATGTCGACAAAATAGTGGGATAGTTTCATTAGTTTTTAGACGATCGGTCAATATTTTTATTATACTCCTGAATACTGACGGTCATATAACCGGATATACGAGGTGAAGATGTTTAAATCTTTATTAATCAATAAGAAAGAAGATATTTATACTGCAATGCTCGCTGAAGTTACAGAAAACGAGCTGCCTGAGGGGGATGTGACTGTCAATATTGACTATTCATCAATCAATTATAAAGATGCGCTGGCCATCACTGGGCGTGGCCCGATTGTCCGCCATTTCCCGATGGTGCCGGGTATCGATTTTGCCGGTACGGTGTCTGAAAGTTCACATCCTGATTATCAGGTTGGTGATAAGGTTCTGTTGACTGGCTGGGGTGTTGGGGAAAAGCACTGGGGCGGGTTGTCCGAAAAAGCTCGAGTGAAGGGGGACTGGCTGACGCCGCTTCCGGCTGGTGCAAACAGTAAACACGTAATGGCAATCGGGACTGCTGGCTTTACCGCGATGTTATGCGTCGACGCGCTGCTGAAACATGGCGTTAAGCCTGAAGATGGCACGGTACTGGTTACGGGCGCCAGCGGAGGCGTTGGTAGCATTGCCGCCATGATCCTTGCATCAATGGGTTACCACGTGACTGCATCGACAGGTAGACCGGAAGAAGCTGAATGGCTTTATAAAACCGTCGGGGTTAATGACATCATTAATCGTACCGAACTTTCCAGTCCTGGCAAACCGTTACAGAAAGAACGTTGGGCTGCTGCTATCGATACGGTAGGTAGCCACACGCTCTGCAACGCCTGTGCTGGAGTACGTTATGGCAGTATTGTTGCGGCCTGTGGGATGGCGCAGGGTATGGATCTGATGAGTAATGTGGCTCCGTTTATTCTACGTGGTGTCACGCTGAAGGGGGTCGATAGTGTCATGTTCGCGAAAGAGAAAAGAGCAGTGATATGGCAACAGGCGTTACAGTATTTGCCTGAGTCCAAACTGGATAGTCTGACCAGCGTTTACCCGCTCAGTGAGGCCATTAATGTAGCCGAAAAACTTCTGAGTGGTGGCGTTCGCGGTCGAGCCATCATTCAGTGTAACTAAACCGATTCAGGTTAAAAATCTCGTGGGGGGCCGGCATTCGCCCCCTATTTTCATTTTTCAACTGCCGCATCGTGTGACGGCAGACAGCGTACAGACGTTTTGAAATAGCGCCAGAAATCGTATACAGGCTGGGTTGAACAATAAAGTTTGGCGCGCATCACGGCTCCTTCCCAGCCACTCCAGAAAATAGCCGCCAGTTGTTTATCATTCATATCTGAGCATATTTCGCCTGAAGATAATGCATCTGACAGACAGGCCGCAACAAGTGACTGCCAGTTCTCAAGAATATCCTGTAGCTGTTTGATAAAGGATGGCGGAAGCCCTGGGCTCTCCTGCATCATATTTCCAACCAGACATCCCCGAGTGAAATTGTACCTTTTAATCCCGTCGCAGGCATCGTGGATAAAATTTTCCAGACGTAACATGGGGGTGCAAAATGGTGCATGCAGATGTTTTTTTAATTTATGTTCGAAGAAGCTGTCATAGGCATTCAGAACGGTCTGGGCATATTCCTCTTTGCTCTTGAAGTAATAATAAAATGAGCCTTTAGGGACACTGGCATTTTTGACTATGGCATCGACACCCGTCGAAAGAAATCCATTCTGCGTCAGAAGTTCAAGCCCACTGCGGATCAGATCATTACGAGTATCTGCATAGGTACTTTCTATTTTTCGTGGTCTTCCTCGACCGCGAGGTTCGCTGGTCATGACTCATCTCCTGCATATTCAAACTAGAAAGAATCGGTGATTCTATAAGTGTGATCTTACCCATGTAATATGGACTCGGCTCTAAGACCGATTCTGGTTTCAAACGGTTCTGGGCTGCAACCGCTACGCATACTGTCATAACGCAAGCGATTGTAATCGCACTCTATATAATTAAACACCGTTGTCTTCATGATTTTACGGTGGATAAAGCGTTTGTCGTGGCTCCATTCCATTTCCAGCAAATGAAAACACGTTCTACGCGGACGTTATCATAACCGGATCTTTTAGTGCCTATGCATCCATGTCCGTACTGCCGCCATTACTCAAATCAATAGTAGCCTTGCGATGTCTCTGTAGAATAAAGTGATGGGTCATTTATGGTATACCGTGCGTCAGGTTGAGCAGGTTCATTATCCTTCTGATGAACTTCTTTTGAGCCTTCCTGTGCCGCCACATTCGCGTGAAAAATAAGGAGAATACGATGCAGCAAGTGGTTTATGTCGCCAGCCCGGAAAGCCAGCAGATTCATGTTTGGCAACTCGGTGCTCAGGGAAATCTGACATTATTGCAAACCGTTGATGTTTCAGGGCAAGTTCAGCCGATGGTGATCGCACCGAACAAGCGTCACCTGTATGTCGGGGTTCGTCCTGATTTCAGGGTTCTGAGCTATCGTATTGATGAACAGGGTAAATTGACGGAAGCGGGTGTCGCCTCTTTACCGGGCAGCCCGACGCATCTGTCTACCGATAAAGACGGACGTTTCCTGTTCAGCGCGTCTTACAGCGGTGCCTGCGTTAGTGTTAGCCCGATTGGTGCGGATGGCATCGTCGGCGAGCCGATCCAACAACTGGACGGACTGGAAGGGTGCCACTCTACCAATATTGATCCAACCAATTCTGTTGTGTGGGCACCGTGCCTGAAAGAAGACCGCATTCGTCTGTACGATCTGGGTGCGACGGGCGAATTGAGCGTACACCGTCAGGCTGAAATGACGGCGGTCGCGGGTGCCGGACCACGCCATATGGCTTTCCACCCGAATCAACGCTTTGCTTACTGTGTGAATGAACTTGATAGCTCGGTAGACGTATATCAATTGGATGCAGCCAGTGGGGAATTGCAGAAAGTGCAAACGCTGGATGCTATGCCAGCAGGCTTCAGCGATACGCGTTGGGCGGCAGATATTCACATTACGCCGAATGGTCGCTTCCTGTACATCAGCGATCGTACTGCCAGCCTGCTGAGTGTTTTCCAGGTATCAGAAGACGGCAGCACGTTAACGCTGGCGGGTCATCAGCCAACCGAAACGCAGCCGCGTGGTTTCAATATCGACGACACCGGTGAGTTCCTGATTTCAGCAGGCCAAAAATCCCAGCACATTGAGGTGTATCACATCGACCAGAACTCGGGCGATCTGCAACCGCTGGCGCGTTACGCCGTCGGTCAGGGGCCAATGTGGGTGTCGGTGCTGGCGCTGGACTAAGTTAGCTAAGCACTAAGTAAACTAAGCACTAAGTAAACCAAGCACCACATTGAGATTGAGCCCTGCATTGATCCGCAGGGCTTTTTTTCGATTAACCTCGGTATTCGATGATCGACAAACCTGCGTTGTAATCTGTGCTGTAGATGATGCCGTTGGCATCAACAAACACATCGCAAGATTGAATAATCTGCGGCCTGCCAGGGCGTTTATCGACCATGCTGGTGGGGGCGGCAGGCACCAGCGCACCGGTTTCTTTCGGCTGGTACGGATTACTGATGTCGTAAGCCCGCACGCCCGCATTTTGATACGTGGCGAAAATCAGTGACGAACTGATGAAACTGCCCGGCCGGTTTTCATGCAGGTTATGTGGGCCAAAGTGTGCGCCTTTCTTCACATAGTCTATCTCTTTCGGCTGCGGGAAGGTGGCGATGCTCACGGGATTACTCGGCTCACGAATATCGAATACCCAAATCAATTTCTCGCCGTCTTCCTGATTATCCAAAACCGCTTCATCCAACACGATCAGCAGATCGCGATCCGGTAACGGCAGCGCGGTATGGGTGCCGCCGCCAAACGGCGGGCTCCAGTTACGGTGGCTGATGAGCTGTGGATTGGTGCGATCGCTTACGTCCAGCAGGGTCAGCCCGCCATCGCGCCAACTGCCATAGGCAGTATCGCCGCTGATGATGGCATGATGCAGTGCGTAACGCTTGCCGTCTGGCCAGCTTGCGGTTTCTCCACCTGCGGTGTGCATTCCGGGTAGCCAATAACGACCAGCAACTTCCGGACGCAGTGGATCGGCCAGATCGATAGTCAAAAAGATGTAGTCACTATAGCCATCAAGCAGCGCGGAGACATAGGCCCAGCGCCCGCCCACGTACCAGATGCGGTGAATTCCGATACCGTCCAGCGGCAGGAAGCTGATTTCACGTGGTTTATCCGGCGTTGAGATATCGAAAATCCGTAATCCGGCACTCCAGCTTTTGCCATGCTGCTTGGTACTGACCGTGTCGGCGACGGAGCGGGTGTAATAGACCTTTTCCTCGGCGAAGCTGGCGTCGGCAAACAAATCGCGCGCGTTAACGACAAGCAGAAGGTCATCATGCGTTTGCAGATGGATATTCCAGGTGCCTGGCGGGGCAGCAATAAACCCCGCCGGCTTGGGATTCTTGGCATCGCGCACATCCACAATCGACACGCCTTGTGAAACCATATGCCCGATATAAGCGTAGCCGCGATGAACCATCACCTGCACGCCGTCGGGTCTGCCACCCTGATCGCTGTGCCCAATCAGCCGCATATTACGGCTGTAATCGGGGGTGGGCAGAGGGATCGATGCCATGAGTTATCTCCTATTATTTCGCCTGTTTGGCTTCCAGTGTAGCAAACCACGGTGCGATAAAATCATCCGTTTGGCCCCAGCCTGGGATGATTTTCGCCAATCCGGCGACGTTGACTGCACCAGCCTGGCTGGCTAACAGCGCCTGTGGAATCGCGGCAGCGCGGAACTCGTAGGTAGCAGGCGTGGGTTCACCAGCAATCTTGTTGGCAACCAGACGCAGGTTCACTTTACCGATCAGTTTTGGATCGACGGCCACGCTGACTTTCCACGGGCTGCTCGCTTCGCGCATCAGCTGTAAATCCTGATTGGAGATGTCGATGCTGTACAGTTTGATTTCGGTCCGGCCGTTTTCTTTCAAGGCCTTATAAGCGCCCTGACTGAAGGCATCCCAAGAGCCCCAGATTGCATCGATTTTGCCTTTCGGGTATTTCGCCAGTACCGCGCCGACTTTGTTCGCGGTATCGCCCTGAACATCAGAAGACACGGCACCAATCGATTCCAACTCTTTGATGCCAGGGTTAGCTTTCAGGATCTGCTGATAGGCGAGCTGACGACGCTCCATCGGCGGGAAGCCAGCAACCCACAGCTTGATGATATTGGCGTTACCGTTGAAATCTTTCACCAGTTGGCCGAGTGATTCGTTAGTCAGTGAGGCGTCATCCTGTTGGGTGACGGTCACGCCGGGAATGTCGCCGTTCACGGCGGTATCAAACACGGAGACGGCAATACCGCTATCGACGATGCGTTTAATCAAATCGGTAGAGTAGGGATCGCGACCCTGTGACAGGATGATACCGTCATATTTCTGACTAATCGCCTGATTCACGAAATCCTGAAAACGGGCATCATCGCCGTTACTCAGGAAGGTACTGACCTTGAAGCCCAGCTTTTTACCTTCTTCGAGCACACCGGAAACAAACTGCGTGGTGTTGTCGTCCGATCCCAGATTGCGGATAACGGCGATGCGAACTGGGCCGTTATGATTGGCGATAGCGGCTGGAACGGGAGCAATGATGGCACTTTGATTGGCCAGTGCCGGTAATGCGGTCAGTAAGCTCAGTGCAAGCAGGGCAGGCGTAAATTTCTTCATTATCAGCTCCATGGCGTTTTATAAAAGGATCTTGTGTTGACGATAGTGTGTCGTGTCGATGGCAGTATTGTTATGTTTTCTGCGTGACTACTTTATAGCTGTCTTTATGTCTGGATGTCTATTTAAAAGTGATACTGCATCATAGCCGTTGAGCGATAGACGAGGAAGAGGGGAGCATTATGACGTTTGGGTTTAAGTTATAACGATTCGTGCTGACTGCGGATAAAAAGAAAATGCCCGCGAAGCGGGCATTTGGGAGTATGACGAGTGTAGAAGAGAGCGAGTTATTTCTTCGTTTCTTTCTCTTCCATTTCACGCGCCCAGCGCGGGTGGTGTTTACGCGCCCAGCGCTTGGAGACTTTGCCTTCAATCATCCCTTTGATCGACCCTTTCACCCAGAACGCCATATACATATGGATCAGGATGGCATGGATGAGGACGATAGCCGCAGCAGCGTGAATCAGAATAGCGTAGCGCACGATATCAATCGGGAACTGGTGGGCGAAATAGGGGCGCCACATGATAACCCCAGTGATCAGCAGTACCAGCGTTAGCCCCATGATGCTCCAGAACATCATCTTCTGGCCTGGATTGTATTTACCCACTTCAGAGACTTCATGCTCATTGCCCTTCAACACTTCAATAATGTTGAGGAACCACGGCAAGTCACGCTTCTTCGGTATGTTATGACTAACAAACCGGAAAAACATCGGGATCAGACAGATGACGATCAGCACGCCAAAAAACGGGTGCAAAATGCGCCCCATTTGTGGCGTACCAAACGTCTGTGTCAGCCATTGCAGGGTTGGGAAGAACAAAGCAATACCAGAGAGCGCGACCAAGAAAAAGCTAATCACTACAATCCAGTGACAGATGCGATCGATAAACTTGGTGCGCAAAATCATTTGTGGCTTACTCATGTTTGTCTCCCCCTTCTTTGTCTTCTCCCTCGTGATCATGATCCATTTCCTCAGTGTTCGGACCGACACCGACGTAGTGGAACATTAACCCGGCGAACGTGGCGACAAACCCTAGCGCGGACAGCGGTTTCAGAATGCCTTTCCACAGATTGACCGGCGTGGAAATCTGCGGGTTATCTGGCAGATTGTGATAGAGCGATGGTCTGTCCGCGTGGTGCAGAACATACATCACATGCGTACCGCCCACACCCTGCGGATCGTAGAGGCCTGCGTTTTCATAACCACGGCTTTTCAGATCGGTGATGCGTTCTTCCGCCAGATGCTTCATCTCTTCTTTCGTACCGAAACGAATGGCACCCGTCGGACAGGTTTTCACGCAGGCAGGTTCTTGCCCAACGCTGACTCTATCGACGCACAGCGTACACTTATAGACGCGGTTATCTTCTTTATTCAGACGGGGGATATTGAACGGGCAACCGGCGATGCAATAGCCGCAGCCGATACAATGCTCGGACTGAAAATCAACGATCCCGTTGGCATACTGAATGACGGCGCCAGCGGAAGGGCAGGCTTTCAGACAGCCCGGATCGCTACAATGCATACAGCCATCTTTACGGATCAGCCATTCCAGACGATCGTTCTCTTCCACTTCGGAAAAGCGCATTAGCGTCCAGGATTTGGCGCTCAGATCCGCTGGGTTATCATAAACCCCGAGGTTATGGCCAACTTCATCGCGGATGTCGTTCCATTCTGAGCAGGCAACCTGGCAGGCTTTACAGCCGATGCAGGTGGTGACATCGATCAGTTTTGCCACTTCGCTTTTGTCGTTACGCACATGCGGAGGCGGTGTAAAGCCGTTGGTGGCCGAACGTTTAATAATATCTTGTGATTGCATTGACATAGTTGGCTACCCTTACACCTTCTCTACATTAACCAAAAACGCTTTGTACTCAGGCGTTTGTGAATTAGCGTCGCCGACGCTCGGGGTGAGTGTATTAGCCAGGAACCCTTTACGCGTGGTTCCTTCAAAGCCCCAGTGGCAAGGGATACCTACGGTTTCCACGCTGCGTCCGGCAATTTCCAGCGTTTTGATTCGTTTGGTGACCACCGCTTTGGCTTTGATGTAGCCACGCTGACAGGAAACTTTGATTTCATCGCCCGCTTTAATGCCTTTGCTTTTCGCCAGGTTTTCACCGATTTCGACAAATTGTTCCGGCTGTACAATGGCGTTCAGACGAGCGTGTTTTGTCCAGTGACGGAACAATTCGGTAATTGAGTATGTTGTCGCCACGTAAGGGAAATCCTTCGCAGTGCCCATGGTTTTCGCATCGCGTTCAAACAAACGCGCCGCCGGGCTGGACACCACCGATGGATGCAGCGGGTTAGTACCGATAGGCGATTCGATCGGTTCATAGTGCTCAGGGAACGGCCCGTCTACCAGTTTGTCTACGGAGAACAAACGTGCCAGACCTTCCGGCAGCATGATGAATGGCCCAGTGTCTTTACCCGGTGGGACGGTCGCGGCGAAGTCAGGCACATCAATGCCTTGCCATTTCTGACCATTCCATTCCAGTAATTTACGCTTGCTGTCCCACGGTTTCCCTTGCAAATCGGCCGAGGCACGGTTGTAGAGGATGCGCCGATTTTGTGGCCAGCTCCATGCCCAGTTCGGCGTGCAACCCAAACCGGCATCCGCATTATCGCGTCTGTCCATCTGGTTACCCGCTTCCGTCCAGCTACCGGTATAGATCCAACAGAAGCTGGATGTGGAGCCGTCATCACGCAGTTGTGAGAAGTCGGCGAGCTGCTGACCTTTTTTCAAGATCAATTTTCCGCTGTCATCATAGATATCGGCCAGCGCCATACCGTTGGCTTCGCGGGCAATCTCTTCCGGTGTTGGGTCTTCTGGGTCTTTATAGTTCCAGTTGATGTTGAGCACTGGGTCGGGGTAGGTGCCCCCTTCTTCTTGGTACAATTCCCGTAGACGCATCAGCAACTTACCAAGGATTTTTCCGTCATGACGCGCTTCACCTGGTGGCTCAGCCGCCGCCCAGTGCCACTGCAACCAACGGCCTGAGTTGGCAATAGACCCATTCTCTTCGGCAAAACAGGAAGAAGGCAGACGGAAAACTTCAGTTTGAATGGACTTTGTATCCACGTCGTTGAATTCGCCATAATTCTGCCAGAATGTAGACGTTTCCGTGACCAGTGGATCGATGATGACCATATACTTGAGTTTGGAGAGGGCTTCGGTCGCTTTATTCTTGTTGGAAAACGCGGCAACGGGGTTGAAACCTTGAACGATATAGCCGTTCATTTTGCCTTCCACCATCAGCTCGGTTTGCACCATGACATCGTAGCTACGATCCCACTTCGGCAGCCAGTCATAACCCCAGTTATTCGACGCTTGCGCATTATCACCGTAGAAGCTCTTCATCATGCTGATAAAGAATTTTGGTGTATTTTTCCAATAGTTAACCTGGTCGGGCAGCAGCGCGGTCGGCGTGATTTGACCCAGATAGGTTTTCAGATCCGGCTGTTTTTCTGACGGCAACGGCATATAGCCCGGCAGATTTAACGACAGCAGGCCAAGGTCGGTATAGCCCTGAATGTTAGAGTGACCGCGCAGGGCGTTGATGCCGCCGCCTGCCATACCGATGTTACCAAGTAACAGTTGGATCATGGCCGCTGAGCGAATGATCTGTGCTCCGTTGGTGTGGTGCGTCCAGCCTAAGGCGTACATAAACGTCGCCGTTTTATTCGGTACACAGGTTTCGGCTAACGTGCGACAGATCGTTTCATAATCTTTGGCGGATGTACCGCACAGGGATGTCACCATTTCTGGCGTATAGCGGGAAACGTGTTTCTTCAGCAGATTCCAGACGCAGCGCGGGTGAGATAGTGTAGTGTCGCGTTTGGCAAAGCCAGCTTCATCAAGCTCATACTGCCAGCTGGATTTATCATATTGACGTTTTTGTGCGTCGTAACCGCTGAACAAGCCTTCGTCAAAGCTGAAATCGTCTCGTACGATCAGGCTGGCGCTGGTGTAAGACACCACATACTCATGATGAATTTTATCGTGAGTAATGAGATAGTTAACGATGCCTAACAGAAAGGCGGCGTCTGACCCTGCGCGAATAGGCGCGTAGAGATCGGCAACGGCCGCGGAGCGGTTAAAACGCGGATCGACAACGATCAGTTTCGCCTTATTGTGCGTTTTCGCTTCAACGGCCCATTTGAAACCGACTGGGTGTGCTTCTGCTGGGTTGCCGCCCATGACGATGATGACGTTGGCGTTTTTGATATCAACCCAGTTGTTGGTCATGGCGCCACGGCCGAATGTCGGGGCCAGCGCGGCAACCGTTGGTCCGTGGCACAGGCGAGCCTGGCAGTCGATGGCGATCATGCCCAGAGAACGGGCAAATTTTTGGTCGAGAATACCCGTTTCGTTGCTGGCAGCAGAAGAACACAGCATACCGGTAGTCAGCCAGCGGTTGACGGTGTCGCCTTTGGCGTTAGTCCGTTGGAAGTTAGCGTCACGGTCTGCTTTCATCAGACGTGCGATACGTTCGATCGCATCGTCCCAGCTGATTCGCTGCCATTTGTCGGAGCCGGGGGCGCGGTATTCAGGGTAGAGCAGGCGGTTTTCGCTATGGATATAGTCAACCAGACCCGCACCTTTCGGGCAAAGGGAGCCACGGCTGACTGGGTGATCCGCATCACCTTCGATATGGAAAACAGAAGGTTTTGCATTCTTGGCGCCATCGCCCAAGCTATACATGAGCACACCGCAGCCGACCGAACAGTATGTGCAGTTGTTACGCGTCTCTTTTGCGCGTAACAGCTTATATTGACGTACTGATGCCATTGCTTCCGTGGGTGTAAAGCCCAATACCGCGAGAGTGGTTCCAGCCATCCCCCCCGCGCAAACTTTAAAGAAACCTCTTCTATTTAGTTGCATTAGTTTCCCTGTGTAATTATGTGTCATTTTTGTTGCGAGCAATTTAACAACACATAAATTGTGGGCTTTGCGCAAAATCAAAATTTAAGTATTTAAACCCCCATAACACCTATAAAGAGGTATATTTTTTATTCGTTATATACTGTAATGCATAGCGAATTTGTTATTTCATGGTTACAAATAATGTGGCGTGACGAGTCGGTCAAAGGAGAATAAGCGGGAGTTTGTGGAGGAATTGTTGCAAAAAAAAGCCGGATAAAAATCCGGCTTGATGGGGTGGTTATTTGACCTGCATGCCCGGTTGGGCGCCGCTGTCTGGGCTCAGCAGGAAGATATCTTTGCCGCCGGGACCGGCTGCCATCACCATCCCTTCCGAGATGCCGAAGCGCATTTTACGCGGTGCCAGATTGGCGACCATGACAGTTAAGCGACCTTCCAGTTTGGCCGGGTCGGGATACGCTTCGCGAATACCGGAGAAGACCTGACGAGTTTCGCCGCCCAGATCCAACGTCAAACGTAATAGTTTGTCAGAGCCGTCAACCAATTCAGCTTGCTTAATCAAGGCGATGCGCATATCGACTTTAGCAAAATCGTCAAAGTTGATGGTGTCCTGCACCGGATTATCTGCCAGTGGGCCAGACACAACTTTTTGTGCGGCGACCATGTCTTCTTTCGACGCATCAACCATTGCGTTAACTTTATCCAGATCAATACGGTTGAACAGCGCTTTGAATGGACTAACCTGATGGCTCAGCAGCGGCGTGGCAATTGCATCCCAACTCAGTTCCGTGTTCAAAAACGCTTCCGTGCGCTGTGCCAATGCAGGCAGCACGGGCTTCAGGTAGGTCATCAGTACGCGGAACAGGTTGATGCCCATTGAGCAAATAGCTTGCAGATCTTCATCCCGACCTTCTGCTTTCGCTACAACCCATGGTGCCTGTTCGTCAACGTAGCGGTTGGCGATATCCGCCAACGCCATGATCTCACGAATGGCACGGCCGGATTCACGGCTGCTATAGGCTTCCGCAATGCTGGTGGCGGCATCGGTGAAGGTTTTGTACAGCTCAGCATCGGCCAGTGTGTCCGCCAACTTGCCGTCAAAGCGCTTGTTGATGAAACCAGCATTACGCGATGCTAGGTTGACGACCTTGTTCACGATGTCAGCATTCACGCGCTGCACGAAATCTTCCAGATTCAGATCGATGTCATCAATGCGAGAAGACAGTTTTGCCGCGTAGTAATAACGCAGGCAATCGGCATCCAGATGTTGCAGATACGTGCCCGCTTTGATGAAGGTACCGCGTGATTTAGACATCTTGGCACCGTTGACGGTGACATAACCATGTACGAACAGGTTTGTCGGCTTACGGAAACCGCTGCCTTCCAGCATCGCCGGCCAGAACAGGCTGTGGAAATAAACGATGTCTTTACCGATGAAGTGATACAAATCTGCGTCGGAGTCTTTCTTCCAGAAATCATCAAAATTCAGATCGCCACGCTTGTCGCACAGATTTTTGAACGACCCCATGTAGCCGATTGGCGCATCTAGCCAGACATAAAAATATTTGCCCGGCGCATCAGGAATTTCAAAACCGAAATACGGTGCGTCTCGGGTAATGTCCCACTGTTGCAGGCCAGAGTCGAACCACTCCTGCATCTTATTAGCGACTTGTTCCTGCAATGCGCCGGAACGCGTCCAGGCTTGCAGCATCTCGCTGAACGCAGGCAGATCGAAGAAGAAGTGTTCGGTTTCACGCATTTCTGGCGTGGCACCAGACACCACAGACTTTGGTTCGATCAGCTCTGTTGGGCTGTAGGTCGCACCGCAGACTTCGCAGTTATCGCCGTATTGGTCGGCTGCCTTACATTTCGGGCAGGTGCCTTTGACGAAACGATCCGGCAGGAACATGCCTTTCTCTGGATCGTACAGCTGAGAAATGGTGCGATTTTTAATAAAGCCGTTCTCTTTCAGTCGACGATAAATCAGACCTGACAGCTCACGGTTCTCTTCGCTATGCGTAGAGTGGTAGTTGTCATAGCTGATATTGAAACCGGCAAAGTCCTGCTGATGCTCCTGACTCATCGCCGCAATCATCTCTTCCGGCGCAATCCCCATCTGCTGTGCTTTCAGCATGATTGGCGTGCCGTGAGCGTCGTCCGCACAGATAAAGTGAACCTGGTTGCCGCGCATTCGCTGGTAACGAACCCAAATATCGGCCTGAACGTGTTCAAGCATATGACCGAGGTGGATTGAACCATTAGCGTAAGGCAGCGCGCACGTTACCAGGATTTTCTTTGCGACTTGAGTCATGAGGAACTTGCTTTCTTTTGTGAATAGAGGGAGATCGATGTTAACCGATAGCGCCTTGCTGCGTAAACCGCTGGCGTGAGTAAAAACGGCAGGAAACCCCCTAGCTGATTTTAATTTGCGTAGCGTTTCCACGTTTTTGACGCCGAAGAGCGTCAGGCTCCCCTCGCTCTGGTATGCTATATACGGTCTCAACGGTCAAATATGAGAATTTCAAGGAGCCGGAATGAACGCGACAGTCCCCGAACAACGCCCTGAAGCACTACGTGCGATGGTCGCCGGGGTTTTATCTACTTTTCAGCACCCGACACTGAAAAATAATCTGACGACACTCAATGCGCTGCGCCATTGTGCGCTGCTGGATAACGTGTTGCATATCGAACTGACGATGCCGTTTGTCTGGCTGAGCGGTTTGGCAGTATTAAAAGAAACGGCTAGCGATGAGCTATTACGTTTATCAGGCGCAAAGGCGGTCGAATGGCGTTTAACGCACGATATCGCGACGTTGCGTCGGGTTAACGATCAAGCCGGCGTGAAGGGCGTTAAAAACATCATTGCCGTCAGCTCCGGCAAAGGTGGAGTCGGCAAATCGAGTACGGCGGTCAACATGGCGCTTGCGCTGGCGGCTGAAGGTGCGAATGTGGGCATTCTGGATGCCGATATCTATGGCCCTTCTATTCCCACGATGCTGGGTTCGGCCAGTGAGCGCCCAACCTCGCCAGACGGTCAACATATGGCGCCGATTATCGCGCACGGTCTGGCAACCAACTCGATTGGTTATCTGGTCACGGACGATAACGCGATGGTGTGGCGTGGGCCGATGGCCAGCAAGGCGTTATTGCAATTATTGCAGGATACACTCTGGCCGGATCTGGACTATCTGGTATTAGATATGCCGCCTGGCACGGGTGATATTCAACTGACACTGGCGCAGAATATTCCTGTCACGGGTGCCGTCGTCGTGACGACGCCACAGGATATCGCACTGATGGATGCCATGAAGGGCATCGCGATGTTTGAAAAAGTCAGTGTGCCGGTACTGGGCATCGTTGAGAATATGAGCGTACATATCTGTAGCAACTGTGGTCATCTGGAGCCGATCTTCGGTACGGGCGGTGCACAGAAGCTGGCGGAGAAATACCACTGTTCCCTATTAGGCCAGCTTCCGCTGCACATCTCCCTGCGTGAAGATCTTGACCGCGGTGAGCCGACGGTCGTCAGCCAGCCGGGCAGTGAATTCACGTCTCTGTACCGTGAGTTGGCAGGGCAGGTTGCCGCTCAGCTCTACTGGCAGGGTGCCGTTATTCCCGGCGAAATTTCTTTCCGGGCACTGTAGCCCGCTATAAGGCCGGGATCTGTCCCGGCTTGACCCTGCGCCAGTCCTTGCTTCTCTGGGGCGCAATGCGCGGAAAGGGTGGCGTGAAGGGGGCTAACTCCCTATAATTGCGGCGTCAAAGCGCCTATTGGCGCATTCCCCTCTCTTTATTTATGTTAATCAGGTCGTTAATACCATGACTGATCAGTCTCACCAGTGTGTCATCATCGGGATCTCAGGAGCGTCCGCTTCGGGTAAAAGTCTTATTTCCAGTACCTTGTATCGGGAATTACGCGATCAGGTCGGCGATCAGCATATCGGGGTGATATCTGAAGACAGCTATTATAAAGATCAAAGCCACCTGACGATGGAAGAGCGGGTAAAAACCAACTATGACCACCCGAGTTCAATGGATCACAGCCTGCTGCTGAAGCATTTACAGATGCTTAAAGCGGGTCAGGCAATTGAAGTCCCGCAGTACAGCTATGTCGAACACACCCGCAAGCAGGAAACGGTGCATATTGAGCTGAAAAAGGTCATTATCCTTGAAGGTATCCTGTTGTTGACGGATGCACGCCTGCGCGATGAGATGAATTTCTCTATTTTTGTCGATACGCCGCTGGATATTTGCCTGCTGCGCCGTATGCGCCGCGATGTGAATGAGCGCGGACGCTCCATGGATTCTGTGATGGAACAGTATCAGAAAACCGTGCGCCCGATGTTCCTGCAATTCATTGAGCCATCCAAGCAGTACGCCGATATTATCGTGCCGCGCGGTGGGAAAAACCGTATTGCGATTGATATTTTGAAAGCCAAGATAAGCCAATTCTTTGAATAAGATACCCTGAATCATTCAGGTTGTGTGACCGGCGTTGACGTTTGGTACACGCCGCCGCAGTGTGATGTATGACGGAAAGAGATGAGGTTTATCTGATAGATACCGGTGTCGAATGGAGAATAAAATGAGACTGTGTGACCGTGACATTGAAGCCTGGCTGGATGATGGCCGACTGGTGATTACGCCCCGTCCGCCAACCGAGAGGATCTCTGGCGCGACCGTTGATGTTCGCCTGGGAAATCAGTTTCGCGTCTTCCGCGGACACACCGCGCCTTTCATTGATTTAAGCGGGCCGAAGGATGAGGTCAGTGCGGCGTTGGATCGCGTCATGAGTGATGAAATCAATTTACCAGAAGGTGAGGCGTTCTTCCTGCATCCGGGAGAGTTAGCGCTGGCAGTGACGTTTGAATCCGTGACGCTGCCGGATAACTTGGTTGGCTGGCTGGATGGCCGCTCTTCGCTGGCACGCCTGGGATTGATGGTTCACGTCACCGCACACCGTATTGATCCCGGTTGGCAAGGAAGAATTGTGCTGGAGTTCTATAATTCAGGTAAGTTGCCGTTGGCGCTACGCCCCGGCATGATGATTGGCGCTCTGAGTTTTGAACCGCTTTCCGGGCCGGCGGCTCGTCCTTACAACCGCCGTCAGGATGCCAAATATAAAGATCAACAGGGTGCGGTAGCGAGCCGGATCGATAAAGACTAAGCGTCTGGCGATAGGCCTGTAGGGTAAAAAGCAGGTGGCCGAGCGTTTCGCAATGAGGATGGCATGAGAAGATTTCTGACGACGCTAGCAATTCTGCTTGTGGTGCTAGTAGCAGGAATGACGGCCTTGGTCGTACTGGTTAATCCCAATGACTTCCGCGCCTACATGGTGAAGCAGGTTGAGGAACGTAGCGGCTATCGCCTCCAACTGGACGGCGATCTGCGCTGGCATGTGTGGCCGCAGTTGAGCATACTATCCGGCGGGATGTCGTTGAGCGCACCGGGATCCAGTGCGCCGATTGTCAGCGCCGAGAACATGCGCCTTGATGTGCAGCTGTGGCCGCTGTTGTCGCATCGGCTCGCGGTCAAGCAGGTGATGCTGAAAGGGGCGATTATTAGCCTGACGCCGGAAAGCGAAGCCAAGCAGGCCAACAATGCCCCCATTGCTCCGGCGGGTTCGCAAGCCCCATCTGAAGAACGGCGCTGGCGGCTGGATATCGATAAGATAAAAGTCGCTGATAGCCTGTTGGTTCTGCAACGCAGCAATAATGAGCAGATTAATGTTCGCGATATTAATCTTGCGATGGAGCAGAGCAGCGACCGCCAGGTCAATATTGAATTATCAAGCCGCATCAATCGCGATCAGCGCGATATTGCCTTCTCGCTTGCTGCAGATGTTGATTTGCTGCATTTTCCCCAGCAGATTAATGCCAATATCACCAAGTTGGATTACCAGCTTCAGGGCGCTGGAATACCCGCAAACGGTATCAGCGGCACAGGGCGTGTTCAGGCAAGTTATCAACAGCAGCCTGAAAAAATCACATTCAGCCAGCTTTCACTCAATACCAATAATAGCCAGCTGTCTGGTGCGGGGAGCGTGACGCTGGGGGATATCCCACATTACGAATTAGATCTGCTGTCTGAGAAGCTGGATTTGGATTCCCTGCTGGGGATCGCGTCGATAAAAGAGAACAATGCCGCTGTCGTGCCGGCTAAATCCTCAGCCCCTGTGATTTCAAATGAAAGTGGATTAACCAAGCCAGAAGATAGCTTACAGGCATTCACTGCGCGTTTGTCGCTACAGGCTGCGACGATGATCTACCGCGGGCTTGATGTCCGGCAGTTTACGCTACGGGCAGAGAATCAGCCGAGACTGCTGGATATTACAACGTTGAGCGGCGAACTGGGCAGTGGACATTTCTCATTCCCCAGTAAAGTTGTGACGAAGCCATCAACTAACATCATGTTACGCCCAGAGCTCAAGGATATTGAGTTATCCCAGTTAATGTCAGCATTTGCGCTGCCCGCTGAGACGGTCAGTGGCAAATTGTCGATGGTGGGGCAGTTCAGTGGCAACAGCTTTACGCTACCTGCGTTGCTCCAGCAGTGGCAGGGAACGGCGACGCTGCAAAGCAATAACGTTCGTCTACAGGGTTTGAATATCCAGCAAATGGTGCAGATGGCCGTTGCGCGTAGTAATGGCAATGTGCGAGGACAAGAGCGCTACGAGCGTTACACTGAGCTACAACAGCTGACGGGAAAGGCCCAGTTGAACGCGGGTAAGCTGCGCCTTACCGATCTCAATGGCCGTTCAGAACTGTTGTCACTAAACGGTGTTGGACAATTCGATTTGCTTGCCCAGACGTGTGATGTCAATTTGAATGTCTCTATCACTCAAGGATGGCAGGGCGATGAGCAACTGGTCAGTGTGCTGAAAAACACAGCGATCCCGTTACGCGTCTATGGCGAGTGGGATAAATTAAATTATCAGCTACAGGTCGATCAGTTGCTGCGTAAACGCCTACAGGACGAGCTGAAGAAGCGCCTGAATGACTGGGCCAGCCAAAACCAGCAAAGCCAAAAGGGCAAGGATCTGAAGCAACTCCTCGATCGTCTTTAATTTCTGAAATATCTCGCTTTAGCCAGAGTGCTGACAGGAATCAGCACTCTGGCCGTATTTCACCCTTTTTTCTCTCTGGTTTGTCATCCTCCCTCGGCCTTTCCTTGCGCCCTGTGTCTCTTTTTTAATGCTGAATATTGATATATTTCTCTTTTTTTATTTTCTAAAGCAGTAAACTTCGCTACCTATTTTCGGCACGGCATGACACTGTTGCCGGAGAAGATCTGTCGGATAATTTATTACTTAGGTATTGAAACCCACTATGCTCGAACTTTTGATTGGTGTTGCTGTAACGATTCTGGTCGGTCGTTACATTATAAAAGGGTATTCCGCGACTGGCGTATTGCTGGTTGGGGGCCTATTACTTTTGGCAATCAGTGCCATGCTGGGGAAAAACGTCCTGCCCGCCAGCGCGAAAGCGACAGGCTGGAGCGCAACGGATATTGTTGAATACGTAAAAATTTTGCTGATGAGTCGCGGTGGCGATCTCGGCATGATGATTATGGTGCTGTGTGGTTTTGCCGCTTATATGACGCACATTGGTGCCAATGATGTCGTCGTCAAACTGGTTTCCCGTCCGCTGAAAATGATTAACTCGCCTTATTTACTGATGATTGCGGCCTATTTTGTCGCCTGTCTGATGTCGCTGGCGGTGTCATCAGCAACCGGACTGGGAGTGCTGTTAATGGCGACATTATTCCCTGTCATGGTGAACGTCGGGATTAGCCGTGGAGCTGCTGCCGCAATCTGCGCCTCTCCGGTGGCGCTGATCCTGTCGCCGACGTCGGGCGATGTCGTGCTGGCGGCTCAGGCATCGCAGATGAAACTCGTGGATTTCGCCTTTAAGGCCACGTTACCTATTTCTATCTTGGCAATCGTGTGCATGGCTGTCGCGCATTTCTTCTGGCAACGCTATCTGGATAATAAAGCGAATGTCAGCCATGAAATTCTGGACGTCAATGAAATCAAGACCGATGCCCCGCGTTTTTACGCCATTCTGCCGTTTACACCGATCATGGGTGTACTGGTCTTTGATGGCAAATGGGGGCCGGAGCTTCACATTATCACCGTGCTGGTGATCTGTATGGTGTTGGCTGCGATGCTGGAATTCGCCCGTTCGTTCAATGCGCAAAAGGTGTTTGATGGGCTGGATGTGGCTTACCGTGGGATGGCCGATGCCTTCTCGAGTGTGGTCATTCTGCTGGTCGCAGCCGGTGTCTTTGCTCAGGGGCTTGGCACTATTGGCTTTATTAGCGGCCTGATTGGCCTTGCGCAGTCATTTGGCAGCGGTGGATTAGTGATTATGCTGGTGTTGGTTGCGATCACGATGCTGGCTGCGATGACGACGGGTTCGGGTAACGCGCCGTTTTATGCGTTTGTTGAACTGATTCCAAAGCTGGCGTCGCAAATGGGCATCAACCCGGCCTATCTGGCCATTCCGATGCTTCAGGCTTCCAATCTGGGCCGTACTATTTCTCCGGTATCTGGCGTAGTCGTTGCCGTTGCTGGGATGGCAAAAATATCACCGTTTGAGGTGGTGAAGCGCACATCGGTGCCTGTTCTGGTTGGGCTGATTGTTGTTGTGATTGCCACAGAGATTATGGTGCCTGCCTGATAGCAGAAGTTAGGTAAACAGCAGCACCTTTAAAGCTATGTGCTCTAAAGGTGCTGGCTGTCGCTGTACCAGGCTATTTGTTTGATAAAATGTTCAAAGTCGCTTAAACGATGAGAAATGACGTGAATGACAATATCTAAATTGAGCGCCTGATAGTCATGCACGGCAATATTTCTTAATCCCACCATTTTTTGCAAATTATCAGACAAATCAATTGTAATAATCTGGTTTGCAGCAAGAAGCACGAAGCTATCGCGGCTACTTTGTGGTATGCCTAGCTGCTTGATACGGATAAGATAATTAGCGATATCAATAGCGGCCTCGCAGGCACGTTGTATGTTAAGTATGACGGAATCTTGCTTGGTGAAATTTTGACGAAACCCTTCTTCAGTATCGAATTCCTCATGAATACGCCGGAGACATCGTTGTATGGTGCTGCTTTTGTTGATCAAGATATCCGTCATGCTTTTAGATCCTGATGAAAACTACGAATGATATCCGCACGTTCTTGTTGCAGGTGCTGATACATTGAAAGGGTCGTCATTTCAAATTCTCCTGCCGTTGCTTCCGCATCGTAAAGGAGTTTGCCGTTACGAACGATCTCCATCTTTAATACCGTCGAGGCCTGCAATAAATCGACAAGATCGACATCACGTCCCACTGCTTTTGCTAACTGATTCGCGAGCTCCCAGCGTTCAATGGGATCTAATACTTTCGTCGCCATGATAGCGATATCAATGTCGCTGTCTGCTCTGGCGTTGCTTGTAGCCTGGGAACCAAAGAGATAAATAATCTTGATGTCGGGCATCTGTTTTTTCAGCGTTAAAACGATCTTATCATTCATATTGCGATATTTACCTCTCGATAAGATGCCATGATTGTGTGATAGAGTTACTCAAATTTCAATTTTCTGTCATGCTGGTAGGGTTTGTTAGCATATTGCGTAGTCATGACAGTCGAGACAGATTGGGCGATAGACGTTTTCAAACCATCAAACAGAGAAATTTCAGATGACAGCCCAATATATTCCAAAATTCCATCTGCTGTCGATTCAATCATTTCCTTTGCGCCACGAATTTTAAAATATTGAGATTCAGCCAATGACAAGAGATGGTTTTTATCCGGAAAAACTTTACTGTTGGCTAATTTTAAAGCCATCTTGTTGTCTATTGAATCATAGATGAGAGTATGTGTGACGTCATAAATTGGTGATACAAAAATATTTTTCATGTCCTGAGTATATTGCAGCGCAAAATTTTTTAAGTGAGCATCCCCGTTCCCAATCAAGCAGTTAAATACGATGTATTGATACATTTTCTCCACTTCAGAAAGACTGCCAGTATAGAGTAACGTGGCTTTTAGTAATGTTTCATAACTGCCAGTATATTTGGCATCAGGGGTGTTTGGTTTTTTCAATAATGTCGTGAAATCTTCATAGCCGAGAGCGATACCGTCAGGTCTGTCAAAACGTTCGATAACAAAGGTTTCAAGATTCTCTGATAAATAAACGTTAGGAGGATTCAGTCCACAATACTTTGCAGCCTCCATGCAGACGAACTCGTTAACGGTCAAAAGTGGAAATTCGTGATCGAACGACTTAACGATTAAATCTTTCTGTTCAAGAGTGTGGTCTGTCTTTGAAATGCTGACTTTGGGCTGTATTCCAGCCAGAGCGTTGCGCAGATAATATTTTTCCAATAATTGAGGAAACAAGGGTTCAGTTCCCTGGTAAGTCAATATATCTGACAGGTTGATTGACTCAGTGTCTGGGAGCGTAAATTCACCTGCGTAATTTAGCATTCCAATTCCCCGATCGCCTTGTAAAGCAAGAAGGTACATATCGTTAACATTGGCATAGCGTGCCAGTTTTTCAGAGATGTAGCGGCGATTAAAACCTTCGGGTAAATTTTGAGAAAATATGGGATGCAATGCGCCAGATGAATAACCATCCATACCATTTCCAGTCATGGTTAGTGATACATTAAGTTCATCTTGTGTGGGTTGATAATAATGAACAGAACCATGGGTTAATATACCGGCTTTGTCTGCATTGGCAAAAACAGTTAGACGATCAACTTTTCTTGGCAGATATGATAGATCCATTATTTATCCTCAGAGAATAAATCGTCAATCTCGTCCCATTTGGGTAAGGTATGTTGTTTTGGTGCTACCGTGAGTTGAAGCCCGACAGAATCAAGGTAGCGCTCTAGTATGTCGAGGGAACCGGTGAAACGGCCATTTTCTATCTTCGATAGCGTGGTTTTGAAAATGCCCGTTGCATCGGCCATCTGCTGCTGAGTCTTCCCCATCTTTTTTCGCGTATCAGCTACTTTTTTACCTATTTCGAGTCTATTGCTCATTCCACCACCTATAATGTTGCCTATATAGGAAATATTATAGGGTATAAAACAAATGTTGCCTATATAAGCAACATTTAATCATGCAGTGATGCCAAGCATCACACTTCAAAATCAGTCTGCGGTTCGTCGTTTGGCGTGATGCGAACCTCCATGATTCGATGGCTTTCCACCGCCAGGATAGTGAACTGATAACCATCGATTGATAATGTATCGCCCACCTGTGGCACCCGCTGCGCGTGCTCCATCAACAGACCTGCCAACGTGTAGTATTCACGCTTTTCATCCAGCGTCAGCGGAACATACATCGTCAAATCTTCCAGCGGAATATAGCCATTGGCTGTCCAACTGCCGTCGTCATTCTGCTGAATGCTATGGCGCGCATCGCGATCTTCTCCTTCGCGCGGCAGGTTGCCGGCAATGGTTTCCATCACGTCACTTAATGTAACAATCCCTTCCATCGAACCAAATTCATCAACGACAAACGCAAAATGTGTTCTTGCTTCTCTAAACTGTTCCAGAGCCTGTAAAAGCGAAAGCTGCTCGGGGAAAACCAGCGGCTGACGAATCAGAATGCGCAGGTTAAACGGTTCGCGGTTTAGCTGCTGCTGGAGTAAGTCCGCAACATGTACTATGCCTAGCGGCTCGTCAGACGTCTTGCTGTCGGTCACCACCAGCCGAGAATGCGGGTTGCTCGTTAACAGCTTAGCGAGTGCATCCTGCGTAATATCCAGTTCAATGGCATCGATATCATGTCGCGATGTCATGATGCTGCTAATGGTTCGTTGGGCTAACCCTAATACCCGCTTTATCATCCGGCGTTCCTGAAGGTTGAATACCTCCTGACCTGCCCGGGTGTTGTCTGCAATCATCGACGAGGTTTGATTGTCCAGCTCGGCTTCTTCGTGGTTGCCACGCAAGATACGCAAAACTACTTCCGCAGTACGCTGGCGTAGTGGAACCGAGGAAGAAAGGAAGCGGCGGCGGTTAAACAGGGAGACCTGATTCAACATCTCAATCAGCACCGAGAAGCCTATCGCAGCGTAGAGATAACCTTTAGGTATGTGATAGCCGAAAGCGTCTGCGACCAGACTGAAACCAATCATCAGCAGGAAGCTGAGGCACAGGATGACGATGGTCGGGTGTTCCGCGACAAAGCGGGTCAGTGGTTTACTGGCCAGCAGCATCAGGAAGATGGCAATAGTCACGGCGGACATCATCACCAGCAGATGGTCGGTCATGCCGACGGCGGTAATCACCGAGTCCAGTGAAAATACCGCATCCAACACCACGATCTGTGCCACAACGGGCCAGAAACGCGCCCCTTTACGCTGGGCGTGCTGCTCTTCATCTTTTCCTTCAAGGCGCTCGTTGAGTTCCATCGTGGCTTTAAAAAGTAGAAACAGCCCGCCAATCAGCATGATGACATCACGAGCGCTGAATGTGTGCCCAAGGAGCGTGAAAAGTGGGGTAGTCAAAGAGGCTAGCCAGGAAATGGACGCCAGCAAGCACAGTCGCATAAGCAGGGCAAGTAACAGCCCGACGACTCTGGCTTTATCACGTTGTTCTTTTGGTAGTTTCTCAGCCAGAATGGCGATGAAGATAAGATTATCAATGCCCAGAACCAGTTCCAGGACAACCAGCGTGGCCAACCCGGCCCATATCGTTGGATCAGCGATCCACTCCATAGCTATTTTTTCACCTTTAAATGAAGATAACCCCGCTAGCGTATCAGGGCTGGCACTGATGAACCAGAATTTGCAGAGGGGAATTTCATCACTTTGAATGATGAGTAGCAATAAGACATAGCAAGTATGACTTCGAGTGATACCTGCTTGGTGTGCTGATGATAGTGCTATAATTTACATTATAGATATTCCGCGATGCTTTATGCTGTGTAGTCAACAAACGAAGCGTAACATTTGATCATAACCCATGAATCAACATAGAATAACGCCGCGCGACTAATACTCCCTGAGGTTATGGTTTTTAAACCCTACATAGTGACGTTTCGCATGTGGCTTAACTGATTTTATATGTTTAGTCGGTTTTTTATACTGTTGACGATGTCGTGACAATGGATGTTCATAGTCTTATTCCTAAAAAACTCCCCCCTCAACATCTTGTCCTTGTGCTCTTACTTGATAGGCCAATATGATGCTAGCTGTTTAGGTTAATTGTGCTTTTTATTGCAAAATTTTGGCACTGTGCGTGTTGTTTTTCTATGTGCGTAGCGTTTCAAAGGTGCCGAGTTGACGGTGTGTTTGGCCCCTAATGCACGTATTTTCTCAATAACCAATAGGCAGCCTGGGGCTTTCAAAGATAACAGCAACAGGACTGACGACATACGTTGATAGTGCATTGGTAGCTACAAGCCAAGGGCGGTAGCGTGTCTGAAGCAAAAACGCAATAGAGGCAACGGTGGTATAGATATGCAAGAGTCTACTCTGATCTTTATCAGTGCTTTTGCTTCGCTTTTTTTGGCCAGAAAAGCGGCGGTCAGGATTGGGTTGGTAGATAAACCCAATGTCCGCAAAAACCATAAGGGCAATATTCCTTTGGTTGGTGGTGTCTCTATTTATCTGGCGCTTTGTGTGCTCTATGTTATTCAGGCCGACTTATTGCCGCATTTCTTTCTCTATCTAGAGTGTTCTACTGCGTTGCTGGTTGTCGGCATTCTGGATGACCGTTTTGACATGCCTGTTTTGCCGCGAATCGGACTCCAAGCTTGCGTAGCTATCGCGATGATGTCCGCGGGGGTGTTTATTTCCTCTTTAGGAAATATTCTTTTTAGTGGTGAAGTGTTTTTAGGCACGCTAGGCTATATCATCACACTTTTTGCGGTGTTGGGATCCATTAATGCTTTCAACATGGTCGACGGTATGGACGGCCTACTTAGCGGTCTTTCTTTTGTCACACTAAGCGCCTTAGTTATCGCTTTTTATCTTGGTGGGAACACTGAACTTGCGCGCTGGACGTTGTGTTTTCTGGCAGCGACATTGCCTTATGCCTGTTTCAACTCAGCTAAATGGCTAGGTAGGAAGTTCAAAGTCTTTATGGGCGATGCGGGAAGTACGCTGGTTGGATTCTCCATTATCTGGTTACTGATTCTGGCGACGCAAGGAGAAAGCAGTGTCATGCAGCCGGTCACCGCGCTATGGTTAATTGCTATTCCGCTCATGGATATGGCCGCGGTAATGATACGTCGCGTTGCTAGAGGTAGAAGTCCTTTTAAAGCAGGCCGAGAACATTTGCATCATATATTGCTCCACTTAGGGCTGACACAGCGCCAAACGTTAGGGGTGATTGTCGCTATTGCGAGTTTATTGGCTATGATTGGCATCATTTGCGAGCATCACCACATAAGTGAGTCTATTATGTTAGGCCTATTTTTGTTGTTGTTCGCTGGTTATGTAGCGGCAACAGCCTCGTCAGTGACGGTAATGTCATGGCTTCGTCGCGTGCGCGTTGTGGATCGATAATAGTATCATTGGCGCGTTGCTAAAGAGGGATTTACCGTTACTTTATACGTTAGATCGTGAGTTCATCTGAATAGTTTTTCTCTATAATCACTGACTATTTTGTAGGGATCTTAACAATTTTCTATTAAGAGCGATGGCATAGACAGGATGATAAAGCACAAACGAAAATTGATGCCCTTAATGGTGTCAGTAATACTGCTAAATGGTTGTACCTTGGTTCCCGGTTCTCACCTTTCGACTAGCGGTAAGAGTGTCGTTGAGCAGCAAGATGCGGATTTCAATATTGATAGGTTGGTCAATGTTTATCCAATGACGCCATATTTAGTCGAAAAGATGCGCCCTAAACCGCTGATTGCGCAGAGTAATCCAGCGTTGGAAAAAGAATTACAGAGTTATGAATATCGCATCGGCATTGGTGATGTGATCATGGTGACTGTGTGGGATCATCCAGAATTGACCACACCAGCAGGGACGTACCGCACCGCCGCGGATACCGGTAACTGGGTGCATTCTGATGGCACCATTTTTTATCCCTACATTGGTAAAGTGAAAGTTGCAGGCAAAACGGTGACTGAAGTTCGTGATGAAGTCATGACTCGTTTAGCCACGTATATTGAATCGCCTCAGGTTGATGTCAGTATTGCTGCTTTCCGTTCACAAAAAGCCTACGTGACCGGTGAAGTCGCCACATCAGGCCAACAACCGATAACTAACGTACCACTGACCGTTCTGGATGCCATCAATAAAGCGGGTGGCTTAACGGAAAATGCCGACTGGCGCAATGTTGTGTTGACGCACAATGGCAAAGAACAACGACTCTCGCTTCAAGCGCTCATGCAAAATGGCGACCTTTCACAAAACCACCTCCTCTATCCTGGCGATATCCTCTACATTCCCCGCAATGATGACCTGAAAGTGTTCGTAATGGGGGAAGTCAAAAAACAGAGTACCCTCAAAATGGATCGCAGTGGCATGACGCTGACAGAAGCCTTAGGAAATGCGGAAGGGATGGATCAAACCTTTTCGGATGCGACGGGTATTTTTGTCATTCGCTCACTACGTGGCACGCAGGGACCGAAACTGGCAAATATTTACCAATTGAATGCTCAAGATGCCACGGCGATGGTGATGGGCACCGAATTCCAGTTGCAACCGTATGACATTGTCTACGTGACGACCGCGCCAATCGTCCGTTGGAACCGCGTAATTAGTCAGCTTGTGCCGACTATCTCAGGCTTCAATGATTTGAGCGAAGCATCGTTGCGTATCCGCAACTGGCCGTAGAGATCATTATGTTTGATTCGATTCTGGTAGTTTGTGTGGGTAATATCTGCCGTTCTCCAACAGGGGAGCGGTTATTAAAACAGGCGCTGCCAACCAAGAAAATCGCGTCTGCGGGATTAGGCGCGCTGGTTGGGAAACCGGCTGATGAAATGGCGACTGAGGTGGCAAATCAGCATAGCCTTTCGCTTGAAGGGCATGAGGCGCAGCAACTGACCTCATCCTTATGCCGTCAGTATGATCTGATCCTCGTGATGGAGAAAAAACATATTGATGGCGTGAGCCGCATCGCGCCCGAAGTACGAGGCAAAACGATGCTATTCGGCCACTGGCTGAATCAGCAGGAAATTGCTGACCCTTACCGTAAAAGTCGCGAAGCATTTGAATTCGTTTACTCACAACTTGAGCAGTCTGCGCAAAAATGGGCGCAGATGTTGAACCGTTAATCGTCAGAGATTCCGATGACCGAGAAAACTTCAGTAAAAGTATCTGAAACTCATTCAGATGAGATCGATTTAGGGCGTTTATTAGGAACATTGCTGGATAACCGCTGGCTGATTATTGGTGTGACGGCGGTGTTTACCGTTTTAGGCATAATGTATGCCATGCTAGCCACGCCCATTTATAAAGCCGATGCATTAATTCAGGTGGAGCAAAGCGGTAGCGATTCATTGCTGAAAGATTTTTCCAGCATGCTGCCGGATGCCAAGCCGCAATCCGCCGCGGAAATTGAACTGATAAAATCCCGCATGGTGATTGGTAAAACGGTAAATGATTTAGCCTTGGATATTAATATCCAGCAAAAATATTTCCCACTGGTTGGTAAAGGTATTGCCCGGCTAACAGGCAATGAACCGGGAAAAATAGCCGTCTCTCGCCTTGATGTACCTGAGTCCTGGCAGGATGAAACATTATCCCTTGAAGTATTACCTAATCAGCAATATGCGGTGGAAGCGGACGAGGGCGACGCGGTGAAATTCACCGGACGTGTTGGCCAACTCGAAAATCATAGCGGTATTACCTTGTTGGTGAGTGGCATTGATGCAGAGCCGGGTACGGTTTTCCGTATTCAAAAGCTGAATCAGTTAACCGCGATTAATGATCTGTTGGATAATTTCTCTGTCGCGGATAAAGGGAAGGACACGGGAGTATTGGCGCTGAGCCTGGAAGGGGAAGATCCGACGCTAACAACGAAGATACTGAGCAGTATTAGCCAAAATTATCTGCAACAAAACGTCGAACGTAAATCGGAAGAGGCTGGTAAAAGTCTGGAGTTCCTTAAAGAACAGCTTCCCAATGTGCGTAGCTCACTGAATGATGCGGAAAACAAGCTTAACCAATTCCGTCAACAGAATGAATCGGTCGACCTTTCCTTGGAAGCAAAAGCGGTATTGGATACCACTGTATCTGTAGAAGCGCAGTTAAATGAACTGACGTTTAAAGAAGCGGAAATTTCTAAGCTGTATACCCGTGAACACCCCGCCTATCGTGCCTTGATGGAAAAACGTAAAACGTTAGAACAGGAGCGCGATAAACTCAATAAACGTGTAGGGGCGATGCCTAAAACCCAGCAGGAGATTTTACGCTTAACGCGAGATGTGCAGGCAGGGCAAGAAGTCTACATGCAACTGTTGAATAAACAGCAAGAGCTTAGCATTAACAAAGCCAGTACCGTCGGAAACGTGCGTATTGTCGACAATGCAGTGATTCAGCCTAAGCCGGTGAAGCCGAAAAAAACACTGATTGTGCTAATCGCTATTATTCTGGGGGGGATGATTTCAACGGTCTTCGTCATACTGAAAACATTGCTACATAAAGGGATTGAAAGCCCAGAACAACTGGAAGAATTAGGCATTAACGTCTATGCCAGTGTACCGCTTTCGGAATGGCAACAGAAGAAAGACCGAGCGCTCTTGGCTAAAAGTAAAAAAAGTAATACCCGAGCAACAGACTTGCTCGCAGTCGGTAATCCGGCAGACTTGGCAATTGAAGCCATTCGCAGCTTACGCACCAGTTTGCATTTTGCGATGATGGAAGCCAAAAACAATGTGTTAATGATCTCGGGTGCCAGCCCTTCCATTGGTAAAACCTTTGTCAGTGCTAACCTGGGAGCCGTGATCGCTCAGGCGGGGCAGCGGGTGCTGATTGTTGACTGCGATATGCGCAAAGGGTATGCCCATGAGTTGATGGGAACGCATGGCACTAATGGCCTATCGGATATTTTATCCGGCCAGTGTGATGTGGCAAAAAGCGTGCGAAAAACTGCCGTAGAGAATATGGATTTTATTCCCCGTGGTCAGGTGCCGCCGAATCCGTCGGAACTATTAATGCACAGCCGCTTTGCCGATTTTATCAAGTGGACAGCAGAAAATTATGACTTAGTGCTGTTGGATACCCCGCCGATTTTAGCAGTAACCGATGCTGCGATTATTAGCCGTCATTCTGGCACGTCTTTGCTGGTCGCTCGTTTTGAGATGAACACACTCAAAGAAATTGAAGTGAGTATTCGTCGCTTTGAACAAAATGGTGCAGAAATTAAGGGTGTTATTCTAAATGCCATTGTGAAGCGTGCCGCTAGCTATTATGGATATGGTAATTATCATTACTATACTTATGATTATAAGTCGGATAAGAACAGCTAGCGTACTAAGTGTGACCTGCAGCCATACGACTTTTTGGTTGCAGGTCGTGCTTTCAGGCATAAACCAATTCTTCGACATAAGTTATTTTTCTGAGAATCATTAATTTTTTTGTATCGGCCTGCTTTTCATATTTTTAAATACAATAGCGCTGAGGCCGATAAATAATAGTGAAGTTTTGTTTTGTTGGGAATTAACGCACAAAAATTTATGGCTATATATATGTGCCAAATTTGTAATCACTATATTTTTTGAAACTTATGATTCTATCTTATTAATTTGAGGGGATATATAAAAATAAAGATGAGAATTATTATGGGTTTTATTATTTCAAATAAAAGAGAGAGAAGATGATTAAAAGACAAGGGGATTTTATATACTCCAATGCTTCAATCATTTCAATATTACAGCGATTTTCTGATATAGCTGTGATATTGTCAAGCACTTTATTTGTTTCATTTTTTATTTATGGTGATGTTTTCTTAAAACACTGGTTGATAGCTTTAATTAGTCTCTCGACATTTCAAATGGTCGGTGGCATTACCGATTTCTATCGTTCATGGCGAGGGGTTAATTTTAGACTTGAAATGTATTCATTAGTTAGAAACTGGTTGCTAAGTATTATCTTTAGTGCGGGGGTTCTTTCTGTTATACCCAGTTTGTTTATTGATTTTTCTTATTATTTAACATGGTTTTTTGTTTCATTAATTGGCTTTTGTTTGGCTCGGATATCTATCCGGGTAATTGTCAGATATTTAAGAACAATGGGGTATAATCAGCGAAAAATTGTGATTGTTGGTGATTCTGTTGCTGGTGGGCATTTAATTCGGAGTATTATGAATGCGCCCTGGGTAGGGTTAAATATCATTGGCTATTATATGCCAGATGAAAACTCTGTTTCTGATACATATAACACTTTGAATGTTAAATTTTTGGGTGGGGTTGATGACTTAATAGCGAGTGCGCGTAATGGTGATATAGATAAAGTGTATATAACATTACCTATGAACGAATCTAAACTCATCAATCACATACTTAGAGAATTATCAGATACAACTTGCACGGTATTGTTAGTACCAGATATATTCACATTTAATGTATTGCGTTCTCGTAGTGAAACAGTAAATGGTATATCTGTTATATCACTCTATGATTCGCCCATGAGTGGAATAAATAGAATTATCAAAAGGCTTGAAGATATAATTATTTCTTTGTTAATTATATTAATGATATCTCCAATACTTTTTATTATTGCCATGCTGATTAAATTAACCTCTCCTGGGCCGGTTATTTTCAAACAGATGCGTTACGGTTTGGATGGCAAAGCAATAGAAGTGTGGAAATTTCGTAGTATGACCGTAATGGAAAATGGTGATGATGTCATACAGGCAAGAAAAAATGATCCGCGCTTAACTCCGATCGGTGGTTTTCTCAGGAAAACATCGTTAGATGAATTACCCCAATTTTTTAATGTCGTATTAGGCGACATGTCAATTGTTGGACCACGCCCACATGCTATTTACCATAATGAACAATACAGAAAACTGATTGATGGTTATATGCTACGTCACAAAATGAAACCGGGCATTACTGGCTGGGCACAAATAAATGGCTGGCGAGGAGAAACAGATACTCTTGAAAAAATGGAGAAAAGAATAGAGTTTGATCTTGAATATATTCAGTCGTGGAGTGTGTGGTTAGATGTGAAAATTATATTCTTTACCATTTTTAAGGGGTTTGTTAATAAATCTGCTTATTAATGTTCGGCATGTATGGTTCCTGGGTTTTAGTGATTATATTAAATTTATTGTTGTCATGATTAAGTTTTAATAACGATTAGCCTAGATGTCTATGACTATTTTAAAGTGTAATACCAATCTAGGAATAGATATTCGAAGGCGTTATAGAGGAGTTTTATTAAGTGAAGATTTTGATTACTGGTGGTGCGGGTTTTATCGGCAGTGCTTTGGCAATTGCTCTAGCGAAACGCGGTGATGAAGTTGTTGTGCTGGATAGTCTTTCTCCCCAGATCCATGGGGAAACCCCTGAGTCTTCAGCATTAGTGCAGCGATTGCCTAAAGCTGTTCGGTTTGTAAAAGGGGATGTCCGTGATCGTAATGATTGGGCTAAAGTATTGCCTGGTTGTGATGCTATCATCCATCTGGCTGCTGAGACAGGCACTGGACAATCCATGTATGAAATTGATCGTTATGTGGATGTCAATGTGCGTGGTACTTCGCTGATGTTAGATATCTTGGCCAAGAAAGAGCTTGGAAGTGAGTCCGTCAGACGTGTCGTAGTTGCTTCATCGAGAGCAATATACGGTGAAGGCAAGTACCAGGGACGCAATGGTTTTGTCTACCCAGAAGCACGAAATCTTTCCGATCTGGAAAATGGTATTTTTGAATGCAGAGATCCTGAAACGGGCGATATCGCTAAGCTTGTGCCAACTGATGAGACTTCTCTAATTCATCCAACTTCTATCTACGGTATTACCAAGCAAGTACAAGAGCAGCTCGTGCTGACCAGTGGCACGGCTTTGGGGGTTGGTTCTGTCGCGCTGCGTTATCAAAATGTGTATGGGCCAGGACAATCGCTGAAAAATCCCTATACAGGTATTCTCTCAATATTTTCTACGTTATTGCTGCAAGGCAAGGATGTGAACATATTCGAGGATGGAAAAGAAAGTCGAGATTTTGTCTACATTGATGATGTTGTTGCCGCAACGATTGCTGCTGTAGATTCCGATGTCACTGGGGTGGCTTATAACGTCGGCACTGGTGAATCGATTGATGTACTGACCGTAGCAAATACATTAAAGGCGAACTACGGTAAAGGCGGAAGCATTCGTATATCAGGAAATTTCCGTGTGGGTGATATTCGACATAACATGGCTGATCTCAGTAAGGTTAAGCGGGAGATTGGTTTTGTATCTCAAGTATCATTTGATAAGGGAATTAAAGCTTTCTGTGATTGGGTAAAAACACAAGAAATCAGTGATTCGGGTTATGAACGCTCTGTAACTGAAATGCGTGAAAAAGGTTTGCTAAAATGATGTCGATGTATACTTGCATGGAGGGGATAGGATGACCTTGTCAGGCAAACGGATCCTGTTTATAGCGCCTATGTTTTTTGGTTATGAGAAGTTGATAAAGGACGAATTGGAGCGAAAAGGGGCGCTTGTTGACTATTTTAACGATCGCCCAGACAATTCATTTTTAACAAAGTCATTGGTTCGTATCGATCGCCGATTGCTGGCTAAGAAAACAAATCGTTATTATGAAAATATAATCAAGGTAACGAGCAGCCATTTATACGATTATATTCTTATTGTGCGTGGTGAAGCAATTTCTCAGTCAATGTTACATAAGTTGCGGCTGACACAGCCGCAAGCTCGCTTATGTTTGTATTTATGGGACTCAATGCACTACAACCCGAACGCACGGAACATTTTAAACGAGTTTGATTGCGCTTTTTCTTTTGACCGATCCGATGTCGAGAATAACTCACGACTTGAATTCTTACCGTTGTTTTATGGCCGGGATTTTGACCGTTCTGCAGCATGGACAGGTCCTCATACTTATGACGCCTGTTTTATCGGTACAATTCATACCGACCGCTATAAAGTGCTAGAAAAAATTCTTGATGATTTGCAGTCTCGTGAACGCCGTGTATTTGTATTTTGTTATTATCCATCACGAATATTGTATCGGCTACGCGCCTTCATCGACCCTGGTTTCCGTCGATTTGGCAACAAATACGTGAGTTTTGTCGGTATGAAACTTTCGGATGTTGTTGATAAAATTGCTGACAGTAGAGCCGTAATTGATGTGAATCGTCCAGATCAACTTGGGCTTACCATGAGAAGTCTGGAAGCAGTTGGTGCACAGCGTAAGCTGATCACCACTAATGCTGATATTGTCAATTATGACATTTACAATCCAAACGCAGTGTTGGTTGTCGATCGGAGCAATCCATATATTGAAGATGCATTTCTGGCAGCAAGTGAGTTGCCGTTTTCTACTGAAATCAGAAATGAATATTCAGTTTCTGCATGGGTGGATAGAATTTTTAGCTAAAAGTTATTCTAATTTTATTTGTGAACAATGGATCAGAGAATGAAATATGAATAGGGCTATTGTGGGTTATTCAAAAGTTGAAATCCGCACTAAAGTGACCATGAAATTAGTTCTTGTTTGGTTATCATTAGCTACGATATTTATGTCAGGGTTGTATACTCCAACACCTATCGGGATTATGTTTTGGAGTTACATACTGATGAGTATGACATTTATTCTGATGGCAGTGATAAATCGAAGTATCGGTCTTAAAAATGTTTGGTTGATTTTCTTTGTAATACTTCAAGCGTGTTCATTGGTCAGTATAATGCTGACTTATTCAAATTATGGGGATTTACTGGAGCGGTTTATCTCATCTACGGCAAAAGTATTTCTTCTTTTTATATTTGTGATTTTTTATTATTTGATTTACCGAACATCTAATCACTCTGTTGTCGAGTTATTTTATCGTTATTTTCAAGTTGCTGTTTTCTTTTCTTGGCTTGGTGTATTACAAGAGTTGATTTTTATTCTCTCGGGAATGGATATTTTTGGTTTGATAGGTGGCGGCGCTAAAAATCACGGAGCTTATCTAGGAATTGCTGGGTTAAGTGTAGAGCCGGCTTTTTATGCTTGTGCCCTATTACCTGCCGCAGCCTATTCTATTTCAGAGTTTGTTCGTAGCTTTAAAATTACTATAAATAGTTTTGTTTTAATTCTGTCTGTAATTTTGTCTACATCCTCTCTGGGATATCTTGGATTGTTTGCTGCTGCTGCGCTTTCTTTTTTTATAGGAATGAATAAAAAAAAATTATGGATGGTGCTATTATCATTACCACTCGTGTTGATAATGGTTTATAAATTGACTAGTACCGATTTTTTTCAACTACGCTGGCATGATACTGTTTCTGTTTTACAAGGTGGTGAATTAACAATGGAAGATGGTATGAATATAAGTACCTATTCTGCAGCTGTTAATGCGATTATTGCCATATCCTCAGTAAAGGATAACTATGGCGGAGGGGCTGGTTTCGGAACATATAGCACTGTGTTTGATAAATATATTAATCAGTATGAAATGCCCACATATCGTGACACTCTCCCTGGAAGAGGATCTGCTACATCTCTATTTAGCCGTGCAACAGCTGAAATGGGGGTCGTTGCTTGGCTATTTTTCGTCCTAGTTGGTAGCTGGTGCTGGCGCATACTTAGAAGAAGTACATGTAAGCCAATAGCTATTGCCTATGTATCAACCCTTTTAATTATCCTCATGCGGATGGGAGAATACTACGCCAACGGCGTTATTCTTGTTTTTTTGATGATCTATTGGATGAAGAAAGAATATGAATTTCATCCTAATGATAAGCCTAAAATCTAGAGGCAGTGTGATTAATCATGCATAAGCGTTTACTCGCAGTGTTCTCTACTCTAATGCTAAGGGGATTGGGGTCTGGGATTTCTGTCATATTCACTATTCTTGTTTCTAGATATTTAGAAACATCATCAGCCGCTCATTTTTTCTTTCTTTTCAATATAAGTACAATTGCGGCCGTGTGTTTTCGTTGGGGGTTAGATGAAGTTATTGTTCGTAGAGTAGCAGCTTCTTCAGAAAATGAGGTCGATGATATTGCTAATGGAGTAATAGGACTTGCTCATCGTCGTATACTCATATGGGGTATTCTGGCAATGTTAGCGATGTTTGTATCTGTTAATTCACTCGATCGAGAGTTATTGCATGGGATAGGGTTGTTTGAAGGAGGTATTGTTATTTTTTCTGCAGTAATGATTGCATTGGTAGCTTGTGCGGCACGGATAAAACAAGGCTTGGGATATACGAACTTGGCGACGTTTTTATTAAATATTGCTGTTCCGATGTTTTCATTGATTGTAATGTTGGTTTTTCTACTTTCGGGTATTACGATAGATTCTGGTAAATTAATTCTTATCTATGCTTCAGTTTCTGTAATATGTTATCTTTTTGTTATTTTTCGCCATTACGGAAGCCCAGTAAAAATCATTATTAAAGTTACACGACATACATTAAATGATGTGAGAAAAGATGCCTATGCTGCCAATAAACTGGGTGTTGTTGTCTTAGCGCAGCAAGCACTAATCTGGACTGCGTTGTTGGTAATACCTCTGATGTATGGTAGTGAACAGTATAAAGGTTTTGTTGTTGCGCAAAAATTATCAATGTTGATTAGTCTTTTGATGCTTGCTGTAAACTTTACTTTTTCTTCTCGGTTTGCATCTCTCCATGCAGCAGGAAAGTTGAGTGAATTAAGAAGAATAGTTAGTTATTCGGCAGTAGCTATTCTTGTTGCAAGTATTGGCGTGTTATTTATTATGATTATTGCGAAAGATTTTATTTTACAATATGCGAAAATTGATACTGACATGACTGATGTATTGATGATTTTATTAGTAAGTCAAGTTCTTTTTTCACTGACTGCTTTATTTTCTGTAGTATTGAGCATGTGCCGAGATGATAATTATCTACTTCTTTCCCAGAGTGTAACTAACACACTAGGTGTAATAATATTTATAACAGTAAGTTTCTCTTTTAGCATCGAATATGCATGTATGGTTTTTTTTGTTATCTATTTTGCACTTTCATTATTATTAGGTGCACGTGCATACCAACTGACAGGAAAATCCAGATGTGAGGTATCAAGTTTATGACAGTTGGACGTGAATTCGAACGTATACAAAAATTTAAGCACAGCGGAAGTGCTGTTTTGGATGGTGTAAATTATGCGTACGTCATCGCGCCCTATTTATATGATATATCCTTTGTTGGATGGTGTAAGAGGCTTGTTTTTTCGCTGTTTTTCTCAACATCCCTTAGGCCAATAAACATCGAAGGACATTCTTTGTTATTGTTTTATTCATGCCGAAAAAAAAACAGGCCTGATTATGACTATGTTATAACTGGTGTGCGGAATTCATTGAATAACGATTACGACTATGTTGAATCTGAAGAACAGTTTTCATTACTCCAATTTTTGCCGACACTATATAGACTACCTTCTTCTTTTAAATTAACTTCAGGGTATGAAAAAGGGCTGATGCAACGGTTTAGTGTTTCCTTATTGATTGCTAAATACCGAACTACTGCTGTGAACGTTATGAGTGTCTTGTCTGGTCACCGTAGCTGTGTTGTAACTTTTTGTGATGCTCATCCTCCTGAAAATTTATTTGCTCAGATGGCTAAAGCCATCGGCATCTTTACGGTGACTAACCAGCATGGGCAATACCGACTATTAAACCATAATAATATGAGTCCAGATGCTGAAGCCTATGCAAACTTCGTAAGTGAGAGGATGCTTTGTTGGGGAGCTGCGACACGCTCTGAGTTCGTTAAATTTGGTGTATCCCCTGAACGTATGATGATCACTGGGTGGATCAGACAATGCCAACGTGTGCAGAAGTCTGAAGATGGGAGTCGTACTGGAATTTTGGGGGTGATGCTAAATGGAGAAAATGGGAAGGAATCAAATTTTGTTCTAATTCAATCGGCTAAGCACGTTGCGAGTGCATTGGCAATGCGCTATTTCGTCAGATTACACCCAGCAAATGATGCTAATAATTACTCTCATCTTTTAGATGAAAATTGTGTTGCTATTGAACGTTGTGGTTTACAAGATTACTTAGCAAAGGTTGATTTTAGTATTGCCCATATGTCTGGGGCCGTTATTGAAATGCTATGTTCTGGTTCTCTTATTTACTTGTTAGATGACGGCTGTCTTGCCGATATATTTTGTATTAATGGCTTGAGTTATAAACATAGTGACGACATTGTCTTGGCTGTTAGTGAAGATTTAGAATCGCCGAATTTAAGTAAGAAACGGATGCTTGAGTTGGGGCATTGGTTTAATGATGACAGTGACCAACCAGAACATATCAGGTCGGCTATTTATTTTAATGGCTAGACAGATTTATTGTTAATGGTATTGCTGTATATTATAATGTTGATTTTTTGGTATTTTTATGCATTTTATTTATAAAGTAATTTGGATAATTCGTGCCTTCATTTATGGTGTTTTTTTGGGAAGGTTCGGGTTTCCTGGTTATATAGGTCCACCTATGTTTATACAAGGGTGGAAGCGAATATTTATCGGTAAGCGAGTTCGTGTTTTTCCAGGTTTACGGGCAGAGTGTCATGGCGAAGGGCGATTGTTTATTCATGATAATGTATCTATAGGGCAGGGTTTTCATGTTACCTGCATGGGTGATTTACATATTAAAAAAGGAGTTTTAATAACAGGATATGTTACAGTCACTGATATAGAACATGAATATATGTCGGTTGACTCCCCCATTTTAGAGCAACCTATGATTTTAAAAAAAACTGAAATCGGTGAAAATTCTTTTATAGGTATGGGGGCTCGAATTCAAGCTGGTACGATTCTTGGCAAAGGTTGTATTGTGGGCGCGAATGCAGTTGTAAGAGGTGTTTTTCCTGATTATTCAGTTATTGTAGGTGCCCCTGGAAGAGTTATCAAACGCTATAATCCAGAGACTTCATCGTGGGAACGTGTTTGCGAAGTGGAAAAACATTCCCAAGATTAATAATAGATAAGAGAAGAATGGCAAATATGAGCACGATATTTGATACTAACCTCGATTATGTCGCAGTTGCACGCCATGTCTTTAATATTGAGGCTAGAGCTGTTGCTGGGCTTTATAATAACTTGGATGAGCAATTTAATTGGGCTGTTAGATATATTCTCGAGTCCAAAGGTCGGGTTATTATCTGTGGTATGGGAAAATCAGGGATAATAGGTAAGAAAGTTGCAGCAACTATGGCAAGCACCGGTACGCCCAGTTTTTTCATGCATCCTGGTGAGGCCTATCACGGCGATTTGGGAATGGTAACGCATGAAGATGTGTTTGTTGCCATTTCTAATTCAGGCGAAACCGACGAAGTTGTTAAGTTGTTACCCTTCCTGAAGGATAACGGTAATATTTTGATTGGTATCACAGGTAATCCGGATTCAACTTTGGCGCGTGCGGCTGATTGCCATCTTAATGTACATGTCAAGCAAGAGGCATGCCCGCTGCAATTGGCACCAACGTCTTCTACCACCGCTACCTTGGCAATGGGGGATGCGTTGGCGATAACCCTGATGGAAGCTCGTGGTTTCAAGCCTGAGAATTTTGCCCGTTTCCACCCCGGTGGCTCACTTGGAAGACGTCTACTCAGCAAAGTGGAGTATGAGATGTTCAAGGGTACGCTGCCTTTTGTGGAGGAAGATACACCCTTAATGGATGTTATTGCGACGATAACGCACTCCAGCTTAGGGCTTGCTATTGTTCGCACCAAAGACAGTTGGGCCGTTATTACCGATGGTGATATCCGGCGGGCTCTTGAACAACACGGTAAAGATTTTTTTGATCGCAAAGCCGTTGAGGTGATGACCCGCAACCCCGTACGCGTCTCTGTTGGCACGCGCACAGAGGATGCACTGCAATTAATGGAGCGGCGAAAAATTTCTGCATTGCTTGTCTTCGACCGCGATGATCTGGTCGGTATTTTTAAAAAATAACCGTGTGATTAATCATTCAAACTGATTTCCAAGCTTGTTAGTGAGTGTGCCTTATAGGACGAATAATATAATTGATGTGTTAATTATTCATTCTGAATAATGGTTGATGTTGTAATTTATTGAAACTGATAGTTCTTAATTGTATCGGTTTCTCTTCAAATATAGTGGGTAAGGGTTTAATTATGGAAGTTGTAATTTCAAAAAATATAGTGGTTTCAAACCAACGTCCGTTTGTATTATTCGGCGGTATTAACGTTTTAGAAGATTTAGATTCAACGTTATCGGCTGTTGAACACTATGTCAATGTAACGAGTAAACTTGGTATCCCCTATGTGTTCAAAGCCTCTTTTGATAAAGCAAACCGTTCATCCGTTAAGTCTTTTCGTGGCGTCGGTTTGCAAGAGGGATTGAGAATATTTGAAGAAGTTAAAAAGCGTTTCGATGTACCGGTAATTACTGATGTTCATGAGCCAGAGCAGGCCTCTGTAGTCGCAGAAGTGGTTGATGTGTTGCAGATTCCTGCGTTTCTCGCTCGACAAACCGATTTGGTCGTCGCTATTGCAGAAACTGGGCGTGTGATAAACATCAAAAAACCGCAATTTATAAGCCCTCAACAAATGAAGCATATCGTGAGTAAAATTCGCGAAGCGGGGAACGAAAAAATCATCCTTTGTGAGCGTGGTGCGCAATTCGGCTACGATAATCTTGTAGTCGATATGCTGGGGTTCAGAGAAATGATTGAAGCTTGCGATGGGTTGCCGGCCATATTCGATGTTACCCACAGCCTCCAACGTAGGGATCCAGGTAGCGCTGCCTCCGGTGGTCGCCGTCGACAAGTCTTAGAGCTAGCAAGGTCGGGGATGGGCGTCGGGCTAGCAGGGCTGTTTCTTGAGTCTCACCCCGATCCCAATAATGCGCGCTGTGATGGTCCCAGTGCTCTGCCTCTGGCTGCATTAGCGCCTTTTCTAACTCAAATCAAAGCGGTTGACGAGCTAATTAAATCTTTGCCTGCTTTGGAGATTGAATAAGGATGAGATCGGTGTATCAAGGGCCGATTCGTTTGGTGTTATTCGATGTTGATGGGGTGCTGACCGACGGTTCATTATACCTGGATGAACAAGGAGAGCGTTTTAAAGCATTCAATGTCAGAGATGGATTAGCTATTGCGTTGTTACATGCGCACGGTTTACGTGCTGGTGTGCTGTCAGGGAAAAGCAGTAAAGCGCTGGATTTTCGAATCCAGCAGCTTAAATTCGATGTAACCATAACAGGACACTTGGAAAAGCGTGAAGCTTACGAGGCAATTAAACGCGAGCAGATGTTAGATGATACGCAAATTGCTTATGTGGGTGATGATGTTGTTGATCTTCCCTTGGCTGGGATTGTTGGCTGTTTTTACGCCCCTTCCGATGCACATTCTTTGGTACTAGAGGCTGCGGATTATGTAGTCACATCCCAAGGTGGGAAAGGGGTGGCAAGGGAGGTTGTTGAGCGTATTTTGCAAGCGGGGGGGGGCTTTCTCTCCAGCAGGCCTATCAGCCATTGATTGCGCAATGGGGGAGATATGATGCAGTCCAGTGAATCTAGGTTAAAAGTTGTTATTCCGGCACGTTATGGTTCCACTCGGCTGCCAGGTAAACCATTGATCGATCTTTCTGGTAAGCCGATGATCGTGCGTGTATATGACGCTGTCCGTTGCGCGTTGCAAGATGCAGATATTGTGGTTGCTTTCGATGACGCACGTATTCAGTCTGTTCTTCGTGCCTATGATGTGCCTGGCATCATGACTGATGTTAATCATGAATCGGGCACAGATAGAACAGCAGAAGTCGTTCGAAACATAGGGTGGTCAGGTAGTGACATCATAATCAATGTGCAGGGTGATGAGCCCTTGGTTCCGGCAGCGTTGCTGCGCGCATTTGCGAATTTTTGCAGGCAATCGGCAAATTTTTCAATGGGCACAGTTTCAGTTCCTATTGAAACGATGAACCAACTACACGATGCTAATGTTGTCAAACTTATGTGTGACAAAGATAGCCATGCTATCACCTTCTCAAGATGGGCGGTGCCATTCAATCGCGAGTTACCTCCTGAAAAATGGGATATAAAAGCTTATTCAAGGCATATTGGTATTTATGCTTATCGCGCTGATATTTTAGATAAAATCACGAAAACGCCGCCATGCCAGTTGGAGATGAGCGAAAAACTTGAGCAGTTGCGAGCACTTTGGTTGGGGATCCCTATCCATGTATTACATTGGGATGGTGTTCCACCACAGGGAGTGGATACTGCAGAAGATGTCGAGCGTGTCATTGCTATTCTGAATGCAAATGCGGTGTCTTTAGCGGGAGAATAGAGTATGAATCTAGGGGTAGTTGCAATGTTGAACCGTCTCTTACGGAGCAAATCTATAATATTAGGCAGCACATTATGTGCCGCTATGCTACCTCATACCCTTTGGGCGGATATGGAAAATATATGGCATGCTAAAGGGTTAGATCAGTATGTGGTCGAATCTAATAAGGATGCGTGGATCGAAATAGTGCAATCTCCCTGTGAAGATAACCTGTCCTATTCCATCTCTGACATTATGGGACGCGAAGTCGACTCCGGTAGCGTAGCCAGTACTAACTGCACGTCAAAGGTAAAGTTGAATTTACCCAATGGATATTATCATTTAAATATAAAAGGTGTCGCAAGAGGTATATACGCGCATCAACAAAAAAAAATCCCGAGCTTTTTTGGTATGGATGTTGCGCTGAGTTATATTGTTAAGGATGACTCTCTACGGGGTCAATATATATCGCTTCTCAGTCAGATCGGAATCAATGTTGTAAGGGATAGATTAATGTGGGGCGATTTGTCCCCTAATAATAAAATATGGGATGGTATATACTATATTGATAAACTCAGGAGGAAATATCAACAGGCTAATATAAAAGTATTGGACGTTGTTCAGGTTCCAGTATTAGAACATTTAGTGTTTCCTGACTCTGATAAAATTATGGGTGATTTTCCTAAAATCACCCATAAATGGAAGGATACTTGGATTGGTATAGAACCAAAAAATGAGCCAAATAATTTAAAAGGTCAAAGGTTATCAGCGGAGGACATGGTGGAATACGTTGAGAGATACCTCTCTTATTCCAGAGAAATGCACACCGCTGTTGGCAATGATGTTTTGGTTGTTAATGGTGCCTTTGCTGGCGGCCTCAATGCTAATGCGGCCTTTTCGGAAGCTATCTCGTCACGTAAAGACTTTTTTGAATCCAAAGGTGATTTTAGTTTTCACAGTTACGAAACTGCTGAAAATCTGACAAAAATATTGACTCAATATAAATCATGGCTCAAGTCAAAGGGCTTTTCTGGTAATGTATGGATCACTGAATCAGGAAGAAACGCCTACTCTGATGATCTGACAACCGTCAACCAGCAGAATATGGATGTGGCCGTACAAATTGCTGCTAAAGCAATAGTGGGTTATAGCGCTGGGGTTAAACATTATTTTCCGTTCGTACTGCCTTTTTATACTGAAAAGGACCCGCGAGGAAGAACCAGATATTTCGGTTTGACAAGTAAAGATGGCAGCCCAAATCTCAGTCTTGCTGCTTACATTCAAGCAGGAAAAATACTGGCTGGATCGCCACAAAGTGATGTGAAATTTTTAGCCTTTGACCATGGATTCAAGGCATTAATTCCCTCTGACGAGAATATTGCCATTGCTGTATACAACAATTCAAACGAAAAAAAGGCTTTCCCCACAGGAGCTATGTATGCCGAAGGGGTTGATGGCCGGAGAATTGAAAAAGGACAGGGTGATTTCTTACCTGATGAAAAATTGGTGTATTTCTATTTTTCAAAAGAAGAGAGTACAGCGGCAAGCCATTTCTTTGCTGAAAGAATGTAATGGGAATTACAGGCACTACCGCTTCTCAAGGTAATAACCGAGATTAACACAGCCAAGGATAGCCAAAATGGAACAGGCGAGTAATGATCCACGGTTTTCCATCCTGAAACGGAATGTGACCGCTTTCAAGGTGAAACTTCCGACAGGAAAAAGAGTGGCGTTCCATCTTTGACTCAGCGAATTTTACTATCTTAAAAAACGCCTGATGTAATTGCATCAGGCGTTTAACAATGTTAATCGATATGGCTCAGCCCAGGATTTAATCGCCAATTGTTGTGCTTAACGCACTCTGCCAATCAGATAACGCAATTCCCAATCCCTTTATTTTGTCCCCAGCAAGCGTTGAATAAGCAGGTCGGTGTGCTGGTGTGGGATACTGCTCTGTGGTGATCGGCGTGAGCGTCGGCGCTTTACTCAGCACCGCTTTCTGTACCGCCACAGTAAATATCGCTTGGGCAAATTCAAACCAACTTACTTCTTTATCACCCGTGTAGTGATAAATCCCCCCAGCAGCCTGTTGCTGTAGCAGTGCAATAATCGCTTGCGCAATATCGCCAGCATAGGTTGGGCAGCCGCGCTGGTCACCCACAATACTTAATGCATCTCGCTCTTTTCCTAACCGCAGCATGGTTTTCACAAAGTTATTGCCATATTCGCTAAATACCCAAGCGGTGCGCACGATAATCGCATTAGGTGCAGCCGCGCTAACAGCGTGTTCACCCGCTAGCTTGGTGCGGCCATAGACGCTCAATGGGTTTGTCGGGCTTTCTTCGGTATAAGGTGTGCTGGCGTTACCATCAAACACGTAGTCGGTAGAAACATGCACAAACCGAATACCGTGCTGTGCCGCAACGCTTGCCAGGTTCGCTGGCCCTGTTGCATTAATGCGTTCCGCCAGTTCTATTTCACTTTCTGCTTTATCCACAGCTGTGTAAGCCGCTGCGTTAACAATGGCATCGGGTTTAAAGGCTGTGATGGCGGCGGTGACTTGAGCCAGTTCGGTGATATCCAATTCAGCAGAATCGGTAGCAAGAATCTGCCAGCCAGTCGGCAGCCGGTCCTGAAAACAGCGCCCGAGTTGGCCGTTAGCGCCGGTCAATAGCACTTTCATTAGTCCAGCTCCTTGAAGCGTTTTCCCAGTTTGTCTTTTTCTGAAAGCAGTGGAGATTCCAACGGCCAGTCAATACCCACATCTGGGTCGTTCCACAGTAGGCAGCCTTCATCAGAAGGTTGGTAATATTCCGTACATTTGTATTCAAAATCTGCAATGTCAGAGAGCACGGCAAAACCGTGTGCCAACCCTGGCGGCAGCCAAAATTGCGTTTTGTTCTCTTCGGTTAATAACACGCCAAACCACTTACCATAACTGGGCGAATCACGGCGAATATCCACCGCAACATCGTATACTTCACCGCGTACTACGCGCACCAATTTGCCTTGCGGGCGGTTTTTTTGGAAATGCAGCCCGCGCAATACACCTTTAGTGGAACGCGAGTGGTTATCTTGCACAAAATCCAGATCAATATTTAGCATTTGCTGATAGCGATTTTTTTCAAATGTCTCCAAAAAAAATCCGCGTTCATCACCAAAAACCTTGGGCTGAATGACTTTAGCGCCATAAATAGGGGTGTCGATAACTTGCATAGTATTTTTCAATAAGTGTTAGGTTAAATGTGAGTTTATTTTCGTTCAACATCCCCAGCATACGCCGAGAAATATTTACGGACGGTTTTCCTCAAGCAATCGTGACAGATACTGCCCATATTGCGTTTTACTCAGTAAATGTGCTTCTTTCGCTACCTGTTCTTGTGACAGCCACCCTTTTCTGAAAGCGATTTCTTCCAGGCAGGCAACTTTAAATCCTTGGCGTTTCTCGATGGTATGAATAAATTGTGATGCTTCAATCAGGCTATCGTGTGTGCCGGTGTCCAACCAGGCGAAACCTCGTCCTAATAGCTCAACATCTAGATTTCCTTGCTCTAGATACATCTGATTCAACGTGGTGATTTCTAATTCACCGCGGTGTGAGGGTTTTACTTGCTTCGCCATTTCCACGACATTGCTATCATAGAAGTACAATCCGGTAACGGCCCAGTTTGACTTCGGTTTCACCGGTTTTTCTTCTATCGACAGCGCTTTGAAATCCTGATCAAATTCGACGACGCCAAACCGCTCGGCATCAGTGACCTGATAGCCGAAGATCGTTGCGCCTTCTTCTTTTGCCGCCACGGACTCAAGTTTCTTGCCAAAGCTTTGACCAAAATAGATATTATCGCCGAGTACCAGCGCGCAGCGTTCCCCATTGATAAATTCTTCACCGATGATAAAGGCTTGAGCCAATCCATCAGGGCTGGGTTGTACTGCGTAGCTAAGCGCAATGCCAAAACGGCTTCCATCGCCCAACAGGCGTTGAAATGCTGGCATGTCTTCGGGGGTCGTGATTATCAGTATTTCTCGGATGCCTGCGAGCATGAGAACTGAAATAGGATAATAAACCATCGGCTTATCATAGATTGGCAATAGCTGTTTAGAAACGCCGCGAGTAATCGGGTATAGCCGAGTACCACTTCCCCCTGCAAGCACGATCCCTTTCATCAACAATTTCACCTTTATTGTATTAAACGTTATCTCTAAATCGTCGTTCAAGTATATCACCCTGTTTCACCAGAATTGTCTGATGTATCAGAAAAAGTAACGAATGCAGGAGTGGATATGTTTTTGCTTTTGTAGCTCAATTGAGCTACATTTTGAGTACCCACTGGATGGAGGAAAATATTATGGCAGCGAATGCATTTGTACGTGCCCGTATTGATGAAAATCTTAAAAATGAAGCAGCGGAAGTGTTGGCTAGCATGGGGTTGACGGTATCGGATCTGGTGCGCATAACGTTAACGAAAGTTGCTAAAGAAAAAGCGCTTCCATTTGATATGCATGTCCCTAATAAGCTTACCGCACAAACGATGGCTGACAGCGAGAAAGGGGTTGATGTCCATACAGCAAAAGATGCCGCCGATCTGTTTGATAAATTAGGGATCTAATGAATGAAAAAGCAAAGGGAGATTGCATATTCTGGTCAATTCCAACGTGATGTGAAAAAAGCGCAACGGAGACATAAAAACATGAACAAGCTTAAAACGCTTATGCAGCTTTTGCTTGAAGATAAACGACCGTTGCCACAGGAATATCAGGATCACCCCCTCCAGGGAAACTATAAAGGCTACAGAGATGCGCACATCGAACCGGATTGGCTTCTTATTTATAAACTGACCGATGATGTTTTGCATTTTGAACGTACAGGGACGCACGCTGACCTTTTCTAAATAGATTCATAAAGATGATTTTGTTGCGGAATGTTCTTTACTGGCACGATGATAAAAACAGAACGTTCCAGCACATCATAAAAAGTCTCAACCTGAGATCACTTTATGGCTGATTAGGTGTAATCTTAGTGTCATGCGTGGTGTAGTGGTATTACGCTGCCAGATTCAGGTAAACAGATAAAAACCATCAGATTGAAGAGAGTCAATCCATGACATCATTGAAAGCGATTATCCCTGTAGCAGGTTTAGGGATGAATTTGTTACCGGTGACCAAGGCCATTCCTAAGGAAATGTTGCCGCTGGTTGACCGCCCGGTGATCGAGAAGATCGTTAACGAATGCGTTAACGCAGGAATTAAAGAAATTGTTCTGGTGACGCATGCGTCAAAAAACGCGATTGAGAACCACTTCGATACCTCGTTTGAGCTTGAGTCTCTGCTGGAAGAACGCGCCAAGCGCCAACTGCTGGCCGAAGTACAGTCTATCTGTCCGAAAGGCGTGACGATCATGAACGTTCGTCAGGGAGAAACGCTGGGGTTAGGGCATGCGGTCTCCTGTGCTCGCCCCATCGTTGGCGATAGTCCGTTTGTGGTGGTGTTGCCCGATGTGGTGCTGGATGAAAGCACGGCCGATCAGACGAAGGAAAATCTGGCGTTGTTGATCTCCCGTTTTGAAGAAACAGGACGTAGCCAGGTATTGGTTAAGCATCGTCCTTATGAGGTGTTGCCTGAGTATTCTGTCGTCGATTGTGACAAACCGCTGGTGAACCCAGGCGATGCCGCTGCGATTACGTCGATGATCGAGAAACCTGAGGCGCCGTCTGAAACGGGGTCTGACCTGTCTGCGGTCGGGCGTTATGTGTTAACCGCCGATGCCTGGCCATTGCTGGAAAAAGCCGTTCCTGGCGCATGGGGACGTATTCAGTTAACGGATGTGATTGCTGATATGATTGCAACTCAGCAGGTTGATGCCGTGCAGATGGCGGGCAAGAACTTTAACTGCGGCCGTAAATTGGGTTATGCACAGGCGTTTGTTGCCTATGGGCTGCGCAACCCTGAGTTTGGTGCCGAATTTAAAGAAAGCATTAAGGCGCTGCTGAAAAAGTAATATTGCGGATAGGATTAAACCGCAGGTAGAGGCATCTGCGGTTTAGCTTTTTAATACTGGAATAAGTAATCATCTGGATCGACAGGCGAAAAAAACAGTTTAAGCGTAGTAACGATGCGTTCTTGATTTTCCTTCGAAATACGAAGGTCCTGCATGCATTTTTCAAAATAACTCTGATTTCTATTGAGCATTGAAATAGCATCCCTATACGCTTTGTCAACAGATGGACCGTATACTGCTCTGGCCTTATCCCAGGCTTCTTGAGGGATATCTCCCCATGTTGACTGCATCATTGCCAGATCAATAACGTCTTTGCTCTGTGCTGACTTATCTAAACCGCGATCGGCGTTAGCAAGTAATTTTGTAGCGAAAAGATCGACCTTTCCTAAGGTTGGAACACCGAGAAGACGGTAACCTAAGGTTAGGTCGAGTCTGGATTCACTGACAAATTCCAGCCTAATGGGGCATCCTTCAACGTCAATCCTCCCTCTGATCCCATATTGGTCTTTACGGATATCTCCAATTGTAGAGATAGAAGAAGAAAATAAAGGTGAAAAATCATTGCCATAAAGTAATGTGCGTAGCTTGCTGTAGCCATCGCGAGATGAACATAGAAAGTCAATATCTACAGATTCTCTGTATTCATTAAGCATCATGACAATGGCGGTTCCACCGGCAAAATAGCAGCAAGCCTCATCTAAAAGGTGCTGGGAAAACGCGCCAAGAACTTTTGCGATGCGATTATGATGCGCCAATTGAAATTCAGACATTGAGAAAACCGTATCCTACTTCCTTGGTTAGTCGTTCAATGAGCTTTTTTTCATGAGCAGTTAGTTCATTTTGTTCAATATATTTCCAGTTACGCTCGTAGAAATTGAGTGCTTCACGATCATTAAATTGGGCATCAGGGGCTAGATACCAAGCACAGGCTTTCATTTGTGGATAATCGGCAACTCTTATCATATGTCCCCCGTCTAATTTTGTTCATTATACAACCACTTTTTTGTGCCTTCAAATTAGGCGCGTCGACCCTGAAGGCGTGGCCGTGCAGGCAGGGCTGAGTTTACTCTCGGCTCTATTCAAACCAGGGAAGCGTTCTGTCGCGAGACCATTTAGCGTATTGAAACAATTCTCTATTAACTAGATTTTCATCAAAATGGAGCAGGAATTCAGGAGCCAACGCGCGAAATTCATCCGGAATGCCAAGCCACTCCAGCATTTCTTCATGTTCTTCATGTTTAGGATCGTTAAGAATTTCGCGTAGCCGGAAATACCCTGGAATCCCTCCGCAGTCCTCTGGTGGGCAACCGCCTTCGCCATCGAGGCAATGAAGAACACCTGATTCGCCATCGTCAGAGTAAGCACTGTTCTCCAACGTAACAACGTGTTCCCAGCTATCGCCGAAATCATAAATATACTGTAGTGAATTGCCTTTGCGTTTCAACAGTGTGTCAAGACGATGCAGGCTCTCTTCCTCAACATAGTCACTGTGGTCAAGATCATTGAACGTATCAGTAAATCGCTGTTTTTTATACATGAATTCATGCAGATGGCTATCTTCCCAGCCCATGGTTATTTGCAGCACATCATGTAACCGGTCAAGCGTGATGTTGGCAGGGACAACAACACGTCGCCAGATAGTTGGCTGGGAGCTTAAGAGTGAAATTTTTAGTAGATAGCGTTTTAGCGGCATAGCTGATTCTCTTTCAGTGGGGGGAAGCAGCTCGATGGTAAGTGAAGCCAAAGATCTTGTATAGCGTGGTATTCTGAAGAATAGATTACGCTTTTGCCTTTTAGGCATTTTCGCTATCAAACCAATCACTATCCACTCACGTAAAGCTGAGTTACCATGTTGGCCTGTTTTTAAATTGCCTGCGGGGTCGCAACGCGAGACGTTGTCGCTATTGTAGGCAGGTTATCCTTCAGACTGGAGTTGCTTTAATGTCCAAACAGCAAATTGGCGTTGTCGGTATGGCGGTGATGGGGCGCAATCTGGCGCTGAACATTGAGAGCCGTGGCTATAGCGTTTCCATCTTTAACCGTTCTTCCGATAAAACCGATGAAGTTATCGCGGAAAATCCGGGTAAAAAACTGGTGCCTTCTTACACCGTTGAAGAGTTTGTCGCATCCCTGGAAAAACCCCGCCGTATTCTGCTGATGGTGAAGGCCGGTGAAGCAACCGATAAGACGATTGAATCGTTGAAGCCTTACCTGGAAAAAGGCGATATTCTGATCGATGGCGGTAACACCTTCTATAAAGATACCATTCGCCGTAACCGCGAGCTGTCCGCGGAAGGGTTTAACTTCATCGGTACAGGTGTATCCGGTGGGGAAGAGGGCGCGCTGAAAGGGCCTTCCATCATGCCGGGTGGTCAGAAAGAAGCGTATGAACTGGTTGCGCCGATTCTGGAGCAGATTGCCGCGCGTGCGGATGGCGAAGCCTGTGTGACCTACATTGGCGCTGATGGTGCCGGTCACTACGTTAAGATGGTGCATAACGGTATTGAATACGGCGACATGCAACTGATTGCTGAAGCCTATGCACTGCTTAAACAGGCACTGAATCTGGGCAATGAAGAGCTTGCCACGACGTTCTCCGAGTGGAACAAAGGTGAGCTAAGCAGCTACCTGATTGAAATCACGGCCGATATCTTCACGAAGAAAGATGAAGAAGGTAACTATCTGGTTGATGTGATTCTGGATGAAGCGGCGAACAAAGGTACAGGTAAATGGACCAGCCAAAGCTCTCTGGATCTGGGCGAACCACTGTCTCTGATCACGGAGTCTGTTTTTGCTCGCTACCTGTCTTCACTTAAAGATCAGCGTGTTGCGGCATCTAAAGTGCTGACGGGCCCAGCGGCTCAGGCATTTGGTGGCGATAAAGCGGAATTTATCGAGAAAGTGCGTCGTGCGCTGTATCTGGGTAAAATCGTGTCTTATGCTCAGGGTTTCTCACAGTTGAAAGCGGCATCTGACGAGAATAGCTGGGATCTGAACTACGGCGAGATCGCCAAGATTTTCCGCGCAGGCTGCATCATTCGCGCACAGTTCCTGCAAAAAATTACCGATGCGTATGAGCAGAAAGCAGATATCGCTAACCTGCTGTTGGCACCTTACTTCAAGAAAGTGGCGGACGAATATCAGCAAGCGCTGCGTGATGTGGTTTCTTACGCGGTTCAGCAAGGTATCCCAACGCCAACGTTCTCTGCGGCCATCGCTTATTACGACAGCTACCGCTCCGCTGTGTTGCCTGCTAACCTGATTCAGGCTCAGCGTGACTATTTCGGCGCACACACCTATAAGCGTACCGATAAAGCAGGCGTATTCCATACCGAATGGCTGGAATAGCCGTTTCTTATGCTTTACTAGCAATTTTTGTTAACAAAACGCCAGATTAGGAAATGTCTGGCGTTTTTGTATTGATGGATCAATGGATTGATATCGTTAAGATATCGAAGATTTTAGTGGATGAACCGTAAGTTTTAGTAAAGCAATCTGCTTTTTTACCGAGAACATTACTGTTTATTACCGAGGAATCTTGCTATTTTTAACCGTGTTGCAAAAATTCTGTTGTAGTTTTGCTTTCTGGTGTTATTTCAAGCGGCGATGGCATCGCCATGAAACGGTGAATGGTTACCAGATTAGAAGGACGGGGTATGGTCTTCTCGACGGTACTCCCCCTGAAGTAGACCATGTTAAAAAGGAAATCGTAATGAAGAAAACGTTAATCACGTTAGTTGCCGTACTGGCTATGTCGTCAAATGTGTTTGCCGCGCCGGCCGGTGCTGGCGCTGGTGCTGCTGGTGCTGGTGCTGGTGCAGCCGCTGCGGGTGCTGCGGGTGCTGCGGGTGCTGGTATTGCTGCGGGCACGACGGCCCTGGTGGCTGTTGGTGCTGCTGCGGCAGTCGGTGTTGCTGCTGCGGTTGCTGTTGCTAGCAGCAACAACAGCAATAGCACTGGGACGTCAACGTCAACGACCACTAGCACTGCTCGTTAAGTTCGTTTTAATTCTGAGGCCACTTCGGTGGCCTTTCTTTTTCTGGGCTACGCTGTTCAACGAGAACTGCATTTCATGGCAAAAATGAAACGAATGGCAAAAATGAGGGTGCTGATTGCCATACCTCTTTTATCTATGGTGCTGACGGGCTGTTCCCAGAACGTGGAACAGGTGAGGAAAACCTTCAAACTGGCGTTTTTTGGTCAGGATGATACCTATGTAACGGCAAGCAAAGTGGCGAATACACCCTATGCTTCGGCTTATCTGAAGGTAGGTGAGGCTCCACAGGCGTTTGTCGTGCTCGCCTTTGTGGAAGGCCATCGCTTGACGTGGCTTGGTGCTGATAAAAATATGATCGAGACCCGACAGGGTCGCTTAGTAAAAACACAGGGCTTCGGCGAAGACATTGCTTATGTGGATAACCTGCAACAGGATCCGCTGGCGTTAGGGTTATTGAAGGCTTCGACGCCAATGACGTGGCAGAGCCGAGTTGAGTGGTCTCAAGTTTTCCGCGGTGGTTACGAAACCACATCTGTTTTTCAGGCCCGTGGCAAAGAAACGATAACAATACTAGACACCCCGCGTGAGCTGCTGCGTTTTGATGAACGAGTAACCATCCCGGCCTTGAAGGAGTCTTACACCAATAGCTACTGGCTCGATCCCGCTAACGGAAACGTGGTGAAAAGCCAACAGTATATGGGGCCGGATATGGCACAGGTCACCTTCACCGTATTAAAACCCTACGCACAATAAGGGGCTGCAATGTTGGCACTCAATCGTATCGCGACGTTGTTGCTGCTGGTTTCCGGCGTTGCGACGTCTGCGCAATTGACGGTGAAATCGCCGCAAGAGACGATCGCTGTCGTTAAGTTGGATGACGGTACGCGTCTTGCACAATTTTATGAACAGGTTCCCTGGCCACAGAATATCAACTGGCAAACGGCGTTTATTTCTGATTTCGCGACCACGCAGAAGGTTCGCGCACAGGGTGATGTCTTGCTGCAAAAGCTGGCAGAGCTGGAAACGCGCTGGCGTAATTCGGGTGATGGCGATTTAGCGATCTCCGCTTGGCTGCTGAGAAAAACCCTGACGCCAATTAATGTTGCGGGTCGTATTCATACCGAGCTGGATCCTGACCGCGTGCGTGTCTATGTAGAAAATAATCGCCCTCTGGTGGGGGAATATGCGCTGTATGTGGCACCGCATGATGACAGCGTGTCGCTAATCGGTTTGGTCAATACCTCTGCCGATGTAGGGGAACTGGAGACGTCGGGGAAAGTGGCACTGCGTGCCGGATGGTCGGTCGAAAATTATCTCTCTGGACGTCGGTATCTTGCCGGTGCCGATAACAGTTATGGCTATCTGATTGGGGGAGAAGGGCAGTGGCGTAAAGTGCCGTTGGCACTGTGGAACCGTCAACACATAGAACCTGCTGCGGGCGAAATGCTCTTTATTGGCTTCGATCCCTCGGTTTTACCTCAGGATATGTCATCACTTAACGATCAACTTGCTGACTACCTTGCTAACCGGACTCCACTCGAATGACAAAGAACAGAAACGTTAAATTAAGCTGTCTGTCGTTGGCGATCGGCGGCATCTTGAGTGCGCAGGCCATGGCGGCAGAAACAGAAAGCACTCGTGCGTCAACTAACCCCAATCTGCGTTTTCAGCCTGCGGGTGTTTCACAGTCTGATTTTGGTGGCACGGGGCTGTTGCAAATGCCAACAGCACGTATGGCGGAAACGGGGGAATTTAGCTTCAACTACCGCGACAACGAGGAATATCGACGCTATTCCCTCTCGCTCCAGCTCTTTGACTGGCTGGAAACCACCGTGCGTTATACCGATATCCGTACTCGTCTTTATAGCAACGATCCGTCTTTCAGCGGCAGTCAAACTTACAAAGATAAGGCCTTCGATATTAAAGCTCGTTTATGGCAGGAAAGCTATTGGTTGCCGGATGTGTCTCTGGGGTTACGCGATATTGCCGGTACGGGGCTATTTGATAGCGAATATCTGGTAGCCAGTAAACGTATGGGGCCATTTGATTTTACGCTGGGAATGGGCTGGGGGAATATGGCTGAGAGTGGAAATATTAAAAACCCCGCTTGCACGCTGAAAGCCAGTTTCTGTTCTCGCACGGAAAGCACTGAGACTGGACAGTTTGAAGTCGGGAACTTTTTCCATGGCCCAGCCGCACTGTTTGGTGGCGTGGAATACCAGACGCCTTGGGATCCGCTACGGTTAAAACTGGAATATGACGGTAACGACTACAGTAATGAAGCCGCTGACCGAGAGCGCCGAGAAAAGATCAAGCAAGACTCGCCTTTCAACATTGGCGCCGTTTACCGTGTGGGGGAGGCGTTAGATACCACACTGTCGTGGCAGCGCGGCAATACGCTGATGTGGGGCTTTACCCTACGCACTAATTTCAACGACTTGAAGCCGAATTATTTAGACGATGCGCCACCGGTCTATGCCCCCGTGCAGGATGGTAAAGGCACAAATTGGCAGCTTGTCTCGAAAGAGTTGCATGATAAGGCGGGCTTTAAAGACGCTGATATCTATGCCGATCAAAAACAGGTCACCATTGTTGCCGAGCAGACTAAGTACCGTGATAGCGAAGAAGCCACACAGCGTGGCGCGACGGTATTAGCGAACCACGTCCCAGGCAATATTGATGAATATCACTTTGTTCAGCGCAGCCAGAGTTTGCCGATTGCCAGCACGGAAGTGGATGCCAAGACTTTTCATCGAGTTAAACAGGCTGCCGTCCCGCTTGGGCAACCAGAGCCTGAAACGCATCGCAAAGAGCCGGTCTCAGACGTGCGTGGTCAGCAGGTGTTGCTCGCACAACCCGATCGTTTGACCTATTCATTCGATCCTGCACTGTCTCAGTCTGTCGGTGGTGCTGAAGCCTTCTACATGTACCAGATTGCGCTGAGGGGGGGGGCAGATTATCGCTTAAGCGAGCATTGGAGTGTGGGGGGCAGTGCGTTGCTGAACCTAGTGAATAACTACGATAAGTTCAACTACAAAACACCTCCGTTAGATGGTGCAGCGTTGCCGCGTGTCAGAACCTGGGTGCGTGAATACGTCACCTCTTCGGATCTGTTGCTGACCAATCTGCAATTGACTCGCAGGGATAATCCCGCGCAGGACTGGTATACCCAGGTTTACGGCGGCTATCTGGAAATGATGTACGCCGGTGTTGGTTCCGAAGTGTTGTATCGTCCGTTTGGTAAAAGCTGGGCGCTGGGTATGGATGTCAACTATGTCAAACAGCGCGACTGGAACGACATCATGAGAATGGCTGATTACGATGTGGTGACCGGCCATCTGACGGCGTACTGGGAACTGCCGTTTGTGGAAGGTGCGGTGGCAAAAGTGAGCGTGGGTCGTTATCTGGCAGGGGATAAGGGGGTCACTCTCGATCTGTCTCGCCGCTTTGACAGCGGGATTGTTGCCGGTGCGTTTGCGACCAAAACCAACGTGAGTGCCGCTGAATATGGGGAAGGGAGCTTTACGAAAGGCTTCTACATTTCTATACCGTTTGATCTGCTGTTCACTGAACCGACGGTGAAACGTGGAGCCGTTGGTTGGGTGCCGCTGACTCGTGATGGTGGCCAAATGCTAGATCGCCGTAACCCGTTGTATGGTGTCACCGAGCACTAATCGATCCCTGTTCGTTTAGGGTGTTAATCAAGCCCGTCATGGTCAAGTACCACGACGGGCTTTTTTGTGCGTCTTTACGGTACGGGATTTTGTTTAGTAGTAACTGCATTGAACTATTTCATTTTGTTATTGTTTGTATCTTAATCATATTAGATCAGTCGGAAGGATTCTGCGCTGCTATTCCTGATTGACTTGTAATTTAACAGGTTAATCGCGGTTCTCTCACTGAGGGAGGGCATCGTTGAGACGAAGTGTGTCCTGTGGGTAATGATTGAAATAGTTTTGTCATGGAAGGTTCACAAAGCGAAATCTATTATCTCCTGCCGCAATGGAGAAATAAGAATAGTGCTATAGAGCCTCATTCTTGTGCTAACAGGAGAGTGTAACCTGATGAATTTGCCTATTTCCGCTGTTATCTCGCGAATGGTGGGCATTTTACGCCTCAGCAAGAGGCTGTATTTCTTTCTTCTATTAATGTTGAGCATCTGTCACAGAACGACAAACGTCAGATTTATGCGGCATTGAGTCACATTGAACCAGACGGCAAATAGCTGAGTGGGAGAGAAGACGATGACTTACCAATTATTGAAAGGGAGTGAGCGCGGAAATATCGCTGACGCGGCATATCGCGAGCGCTGTGATGTGAATGAAAGCGTCAGAGTCATGCTGGTGTTGCGTTTTACTACGCCAGATGAAGAGTATTATGCCGAACTGCACGATAGCATCGATCCGCAATTTGGCGGTATCAACGCCAACAGACCGCTGTCGCGCGCCGACTATGCCAGAAAGTTCAGCGCTGATGAGGCCGATATCGAGCATGTCCGTGCGTTTGCGCGGCATCATCGGCTCTCTATAGAACGTGAACACGCTGCCAGTCGCACTGTTTTCTTAACTGGGACGGTGGGGCAAATGGAGCAGGCGTTTCGCGTGAGCTTAGCGCGGTATGACCACAAACACGGGACATTCCGTGGGAGAGCGGGAGGCATTTACCTGCCGGAATATCTACAGGGCGTAGTGATTGCCGTATTGGGTCTTGATGAACGTCTGGCGACGAGCAGTTGCCTGCATATCAATGAGACGTTCTCCAATGCGGCAAAGCGTCCGTCGGGTTATACGCCGCTGGAGCTGGCAGAGCTCTACCATTTCCCAGAGCACGACGGTGCGGGGAAGTGTATTGGCATTATTGCGCTGGGTGGCGGATATCGCCTGCCGCAGTTAGAGCACTATTTTAAACGTATGGGCATTAATCCTCCTCAGGTTGTCGATGTTTGCGTGGGCGGTGCTCGGAATGCTCCTGCCTCGTCAGAGGGCGATAAAGCGGTGAGCCCCATTGATATCGAAGTGCAAATGGATATCGAAATCGCCGGTGCGCTAGCTCCAGCCGCCAACATTGTGGTGTATTTTGCTCCGAATACCGATGCCGGGTTTTTAGAAGCGATCAATGCTGCGGTTCATGATGAGAAAAATGCGCCGTCGGTGATTTCGATTAGTTGGGGATCCAGCGAATCACAATGGACGGCGCAATCATTACAGGTGTACAACCAGTCTTTCCAGACCGCGGCCGCGTTAGGGATTACGGTGTGCGTCGCTTCTGGCGATCGCGGTTCAAAAGATGGTGAACCCCATGGTTTGCACGTCGATTTCCCTGCATCCAGCCCCTATGTGTTAGCCTGCGGCGGCACTCACTTGCAAAAAACGAGGGAAGAAACCACCTGGCATAGCCGAGATGGCAGCGCGACGGGCGGTGGCGTCAGCCAGCACTTTACGCTGCCCAACTGGCAGTTAGGGCTGTCTCTGGTAGACAAATACGGCGGTCACCACCCTTTGCAGCACCGCGGCGTACCTGATGTCAGCGGCCATGCCGATCCTGAAACGGGCTATCTGGTTGAAGTTAACGGGCGCGAAGGCGTTGTCGGCGGAACCAGCGCTGTCGCGCCGCTGTGGGCAGGATTATTGGTGCGTATGCTGGCGTTGACCCACTCGGCATCGCTGTTTATCCCTCCCTTGCTGTACCGTAATCGTCATAGCTGTAAGGATATCGTGCGGGGCAATAATGGCGCATTTGTGGCTTCTGAAGGCTGGGATGCCTGTACAGGGCTGGGAGCGCCAGATGGAATGAAGTTACTGAGTCTGCTGAAGCGTCTCGTAAAGCTTAATGGCGCACGGGAACATGACGATGGGCACGAACAGTGAGTCCGCATTTCTGGGATAGCTGGCGCAGGGGGCAAATCCTACTCAGGCGAAGAGATTATCGGTGATATTCATCACAGATTGCCCGACCTCGGTTTGAGTCTACGACGGTTAGCGGATATAACCCGATAAGCAGGACGTGATCGGGTCAAGGCTCGAGCGAAACCTGATACGGCACATGTTATTCAGACATGTTCGTATCAGGTTTTTTTTTGCCTGAATTCAGCCCGATCGCGTGCCACTCATAATATCAGTGATGTCTTGCTGACATGATCTCGTTAAGGAAAGGAGAAAACTATGAAATACCGTCATCTTAAACGTTTCCCGGAGGGATTTTTGTGGGGCGCAGCGACATCGGCTTATCAGGTGGAAGGGGCATGGAATGAGGATGGTAAGGGGCCATCGGTGATTGATGCCAGAACCGCTTATCCTGAGGGCACCACGGACTTTAAAGTCGCCAGCGATCATTACCATCGTTACAAAGAAGATGTAGCCCTGTTTGCCGATATCGGCTTTAAAACCTACCGTTTTTCCATCGCCTGGAGCCGCATCATTCCCGATGGCAGCGGTGAGGTCAATCCAGCGGGCATTGCGTTTTATCACAATCTTATCGATGAGCTGCTGCATTACGGTATTGTGCCGATCGTTACGATGTACCATTTCGATCTGCCGCAGGCGTTACAAGCCAAAGGTGGTTGGTACAGCAGGGAAACGGTGGACGCGTTTGAACGTTTTGCCAACGTGCTGTTTGATGAATACGGCGCCAAAGTGAAGTATTGGCTGACCATCAACGAGCAAAACATGATGATTTTGCACGGTTCCGCACTGGGTACGCTGGATCCTACGTTGGAAAACCCGAAACAGAATCTCTATCAGCAAAACCACAATATGCTGGTGGCGCAGGCAAAAGCGATGAATGCGCTGCATGAAAAAGTGCCCAGTGCGAAAATTGGCCCAGCACCCAACATTGCGCTGATTTACCCAGCATCAGCGAAGCCTGAAGATGTGATGGCCGCATTTAACTATAACGCGATCCGCAACTGGTTGTATCTGGATATGGCGGTATACGGGCGTTACAACACCGCGGCCTGGCGCTATATGGAAGAGAAAGGTTATACGCCGGAGATTCTGCCTGGCGATATGGATATCCTGGCATCGGCTAAGCCCGATTTCATCGCCTTTAACTACTACACCTCGCAAACAGTGGAAGCCAGTAAAAATGACGGGCAGGATGAAACGGCGCGCGGCGGCGACCAGCACCTGAAATCAGGTGAAGAAGGCGTACATCGTGGCGCAAGCAATCCATTTTTGCAGAAAAACGCCTTTGGCTGGGAGATCGATCCGATAGGCTTTCGCAATACGCTGCGTGAGCTGCACGATCGCTATCATTTACCGCTGATCATCACGGAGAATGGGCTGGGCGCGTTTGATACGCTGGATGAAAACGGTGAGGTTCACGATGATTATCGCATCGACTATCTGCAACGTCACATTGAGCAAATCCAGCTTGCGATCACCGACGGTGTGGATGTCTTCGGTTATACGCCATGGTCGGCGTTAGATCTCATTTCCACCCATCAGGGATGCTCGAAGCGCTATGGCTTTATTTACGTTAACCGTGAAGAGTTCGATCTCAAAGATTTGCGGCGTATCCGTAAAAAAAGCGCATACTGGTATGCTGATGTCATTAAAAACAATGGGCTGGATAGCTCAGAAGTGTAAATGAGAAAAGCAGGTGCCTCGTCGATATCGTGTTGAGGCAGTAAACGGTAGGGAAGGCCAGCGAGCCTTCCTGTCAGACAGGACGGCTGATGCGATGATCATTGAAAAAATACTGAGCAATAACGCCGTGCTGGTGCTGGCAGATGACCAACGGGAGATTGTGGCGATTGGCAAAGGCGTCGGCTTTGGCAAGAAAGTGGGTGATGCTATCGATCCGCAGCGTATCGAAAGCCAGTTTGTGAAGAAAAGTAGCGGCATAGCGGATGTGCTGTCACAATTGCTGGCGGACATTCCGCCTGACTGTCTGGCGGTCACGCAGCAAATTATTACGCTGGCGCAAAAAACGCTGCGACTTGATGTGCAGGACACGCTGTTTCTGGCGCTCAGCGACCATATTAACTTTGCCATTCAACGCCATAAGAAAGGGCAGACGATCAAGAACCTGATGCTGTGGGATATTCGCCAGTTTTATCGCAGCGAATTTGCCATTGGGCTGGAAGCGTTGGAAGTGATTCGCACCAGACTGGATATCGATTTACCGGAAGATGAAGCGGGGTTTATTGCGCTGCACTTGGCGAATGCGACAAATAACAGCGACATGCAGAGCACGATGCAAAGTGCGGGTATCATTAAAGATATTTTGACCATTCTGAAATACGATCTCCACATCACGTTTGACGAACATTCTCTCAATTATCAGCGTTTGGTGACGCATCTGAAGTTCTTCGCCCTGCGCCTGTTAAACCGGGAAACTGTGAGCCACGGTGATGATTCCATCTATCAGGGGATTACCGAACTGATGCCACGGGCCTACGCCTGCGCGATGAAAGTGTACGACTATGTGGAAAAAAACTACCATTGCCAACTCACCACTGATGAAATTATGTTTCTGACCATTCACATCAACCGGTTACAATCCTCTCCCTCTTAATCACACCGATCGTGATGACGGGTACACCTGTGGTAATCATCAATGCGGAAAGACGGCCACGGGTAAGACCACCGCGAGTTAACATTTGTGTTACTCTGTTCTGCCTTTACGGTATCAGTTTGCTATGTGACAAAATAAATTAAAAAACAGCTCACTATTGCTGACAGGCTTTCAGTCATAATGTTTTTTTCTCGCTATTCGTTAGTGAACCGCATGGGGGTCGTTATGCCAGCCTCGCCGCCGGCGTTTTTGACGGTAGATGTACGTCGCTCAGGGCTACGCTTTTCCCAGCGAGTCTATATTCCACGGATTGTCGGTACGATCCTCTGCTCTCTCTTTATTTCCTCGGTGCTGATTACTCGGCCTATCCCGACGCTACTATGGGGGCTGCTCTTTCTTAATACCTTCATTTGGCCTCACATTGCCTACCTGTTGTCCCTTCGGTCACGCGATCCTATGCGGTGCGAGAAACGTAATTTACTGTTTGATGTGATGTTTGGTGGTATTTGGATAGGGTTTATGGGCGTGAATCTTCTGCCCAGCGCGGTGATTGTCGCGATGGTCGGAATGAATGGCACGGCTGGCGGCGGGATAAAGCTGTTTGTTCAGGGCCTCGTATTACAGTGTGTGGCCTGCGTGTTAGTGCTTGTGCTGTTTGCTGTGCCGGTTTCGCTGGATACGACACCGATACAGATTTATGCCTGTTTGCCAATGTTGCTGGTCTACCCCATTTTTCTCGGCTATGTCACCTATGCCACTGCACTGAAACTGGCGGAACACAAACGTATGCTGATGGAAGTCAGTATCCATGATGGGATGACCAGCCTTTATAACCGTCACCACTGGGAACGGTTGCTGAAGCACGAATATGATAGTTGTCAGCGCTATAAACATACGGCGACGTTAGTCCTGTTTGATATCGACCATTTTAAAGCCTTTAACGATAACTTTGGGCACAACGTCGGCGATCAGGCGATCTTGCTGCTGGCGCGTGAGCTGACATCCGGCTTTCGGGAAACGGATGTCATTGGGCGATTTGGCGGAGATGAGTTTGCCGTTATTTTACCGCAGACTAGCGCGGGAGAAGCGTTAGACGCCGTGAATCGCATTAGGGAGAGCTTATCGCTGAAATTCCTGAACCAAACGCCGCAGCTGGCGGTGTTTGTCAGCGTCGGTATTGCGGAGATTTCACCGGAAATGGGTCAATATATTGACTGGTTAAAGGCCGCGGATATGGCACTTTATCGGGCAAAAAACAAAGGTCGCCGCCGAACTGAAGTTGCCTGAATATGCAAAGAAACGGTGGGAGATCCCGTTGTTACTTTCAAGATAGGTTGATAGCCAGCGAGCGGCGCAGCGTTATTCGAACGCCTCCATCAGCAGGAAAGTGCACTCGGCGCGCTGGTGGCTATTGATTATGGGAACCAGCCGCTGGAAGTGTTCGGTCTGGCAGTGAATATCCAGTGCGGCTCTATCCGGCCAGGTTTCGATAAAGGTGAAATGCCCCAGATCTTTCTGATTAGCCGCGCTGCTGCTTTTCGCTCTGCTCTGCGCCGTTTCCCTGTCGGTAAGCCAGCGATACCATCAGCGATTGCACCAGACACAGCGTGGCGGACTGTGAACGGAACGCATCAACCTGCGCTTCCTTTACCACAAAACAGACGTCGCTGAGTGTCGCCAGAGGACTGATCTGGCTGTCGGTAATCACGATTTGCCGCGCGCCGGCCTTCGCGGCCATCTCACTGACCATCACGGTTTCCTGTGAGTAGGGCGAGAAACTGATGGAAACCACCACATCGCGTGAACTGACTCGGCTGAGCTGTTCGCGAAACATGCCTCCCAACCCGTTGACTAGGATCGGGCTGCTTTCCAGATGGCTAAGCGCGTAGGTGAGGTAAGTGGCGACGCTGAACGAGCGCCGCAGCCCGACGATATAGATCGTTTCCGCCTGAGCCAGCAGATCGACGGCTTTTTGCAGATCCTCTTGCGGGGTACGTGCCGCGAGCTGCTGCATCGCCTGCGCGTTTGAGCGGGCAAATTCATGCAGAATATCCAACGGCGTTTCTGGCACGGCATCCGCCTCCATCGCCCGAAATAACCGCGCTCGGTCGGTATAGCTGGCCGTTTCTTCTACCAGATTCATACGGAACAGCTGTTTCATTTCGTTGAAGCCGCTGAAATCAAAGGCGTTGGCGAAGCGAATCAGCGTTGAGGGGGGAACGTCAGCGCGTTCGGCGATCACAGCGACGGTATCGAAAGCGATGCTGTTGGTATTATCCAGCACATAGTGCGCCACCTGCTGTAGCCGCTTGCTGAGTGAATCATAGCGTTCGCGGATCTGTTCCTGTAATTCTCTCAGACTGGTTGCCATGGGCATATCGGGTTATCTCCCAAAGACGTATAAGAACCTATCCCATTAGCGCGATTTCCTAACTGGCGCCTGAAACGGAACAGAAAATTCATTTCTGGATACGGCTGTTTTATCTGTACGACATTTCCGGCGGCACACCTGTTATCGATACGGCGATTTTCAGAGGATGCTCGCCTAATACTGGTCACGTAAGTCCGTTATTAGGGGAAACACAGGGGGAGGTTCCCGCAGGGAGGCCTCACCCCTGTGGTCGCCCCGTGTATCTCGATGCTTAAACGATCGACGTTAGGCTGCTCGCCTGTCTTTATGGACAGCTGTCTTCAAGTTTACCTAAAAATTCGCAGCGGATCACAATAATCAACATTTATTTTATTTTTACATTAAATGGAATATTCATTTCATATACTGTAATCCGATATCAGCCGTTTGTCTCCTCAAACCCACAAAGGTGTAAACATGGAAACCGTATCTAACTTCATTCAGGGGGCGATTGCCTCCAGCAACAGCCAACGCTACGCCGCGGTGTATAACCCCGCGACGGGCGAGCAGATTCGCCAGGTTGTGATGTCTGATAAGGCGGAAGTCGAACAGGCTATTGCCAGCGCGGCGGTGGCATTCCCTGCGTGGTCAAAGCACTCTCCGCTGCGTCGCGCGCGCGTGCTGTTTCGCTTCAAAGCGCTGCTGGAAGAACGAATGGATACGCTGGCCCGGCTGATTTCACAGGAGCACGGCAAGGTGTATTCCGATGCCGTGGGAGAGGTGACGCGCGGTCTGGAAGTCGTTGAATTTGCCTGTGGCATTCCGCATCTGCAAAAAGGCGAGCACTCGGCGAATGTCGGCACTGGGGTGGATAGCCATTCACTCATGCAACCGCTCGGCGTATGTGTTGGGATTACGCCGTTCAACTTCCCGGCGATGGTGCCCATGTGGATGTTCCCGATTGCGCTGGCGACCGGCAATACCTTTGTGCTGAAACCCTCGGAAAAAGATCCATCGCTCTCGCTGCTGTTGGCGCAACTGCTGAAAGAAGCGGGCCTGCCGGACGGTGTATTTAACGTCGTTCAGGGTGACAAAGAAGCGGTGGATGTGCTGTTGACCGATCCACGCGTGCAGGCGGTGAGCTTTGTGGGATCGACGCCAGTAGCGGAATACATTTATCAGACGGCATCGGCGCACGGCAAACGCTGTCAGGCGCTGGGCGGGGCGAAAAACCACTGTATTCTGATGCCGGATGCTGACATGGACATGGCGGCCAGCGCGATTATGGGCGCGGCGTTTGGCGCCGCGGGCGAGCGCTGTATGGCGCTGTCTGTGGTGGTGGCTGTTGGCGATGACACGGCGGAAGCGCTGCACCAACGCCTGAATGCGCAGATCAACGCGATGCGCGTCGGGCCTGGTCTGGTGGACGGGCAGGAAAATGAGATGGGGCCGGTGATCAGCGCAGCGCACCGGGCGAAGATTGCCGACTATATTCAAAGCGGCGTCGATCAGGGCGCGACGCTGCGTATCGATGGCCGCACGCTGTCTATTCAAGGCCACCAGCAGGGCTACTTTATCGGGCCGACGCTGTTCGACAACGTCACGCCGGAGATGAAGATCTATCAGGAAGAGATTTTTGGCCCGGTGCTGTCTGTGGTACGTGTGCCGGATTACCAAACGGCTGTCACGCTGATCAACAATCATGAATATGGCAACGGCACCGCTATTTTTACCCGTGACGGCGAGACTGCACGCCAGTTCTGCGAAGAGGTGCAGGCTGGAATGGTCGGCGTGAACGTACCGATTCCGGTACCGATGGCGTTCCACAGCTTCGGTGGCTGGAAGCGTTCCATTTTTGGGCCGCTGAATGTCCACGGCAACGACGGCGTACGCTTCTACACCCGTATGAAAACCGTCACCAGCCGCTGGCCTGCCAGCGTCCGTCTGGAACACCACGCCAGCAGCTTCGTCATGCCCACGCTAGAGTGAGGATGTTATGAAAGAACTAAAACTCCGGCTGGTTCATTACGATAAATAGCAGTGCAGATTTTTATTGTTTTTTCTTTCACGTAAAAAATTGCGCTGAGGTGACGTGACCGTCGGGTGAGCGACAAGGATGTCGCGAAAGCCAGTGCCGCGTCGGGAGCGCGTCACTGGTGGCCCGGCTACGGGCACGGATGCCGAAGGTATCGCGTAGCGACGCAATTTCCCGTGGAAAAGCCTGGGGTCATGGGGCAGCGGCGATTGAGCTGCCCCGTGTCGGGCGTGTGCAGCAGTGTGGAAAAGAAGTAATTTGCGCAACACGCACGAAACTTTATGCCGACTGACATAGAAATCGTTTCTATGGCCAGCACGGTGGCTAGCCGTCTGGATAAAACAGGTAGGAGTAGATCAATGGATACGTGTCGCATCACCATGGCGCAGGCGCTGGTCAGGTTTCTCAACCAGCAATACATCAGCGTAGACGGTGAAGAATCTCCCTTTGTGCAGGGCGTCATGACTATTTTTGGTCACGGCAATGTGCTGGGCATCGGTCAGGCGCTGGAGCAGGAGGCAAACCGTCTCAGCGTGCATCAGGGGTGCAACGAACAGGGAATGGCGCACATCGCCGTCGGGTTTGCTAAGCAACACAAACGGCGGAAAATCTATGCGGTGACCTCATCGGTGGGGCCGGGGGCGGCAAATATGGTAACTGCCGCAGCCACCGCCACCGCCAACCGCATTCCGGTGCTGCTATTGCCTGGCGATCTCTTCGCTTGCCGCCAGCCGGATCCGGTGTTGCAGCAGGTCGAGCAGTATCACGATCTGTCGATCAGCACCAATGACTGCTTTAAACCGGTGTCTCGCTACTGGGATCGCATTAATCGCCCTGAACAACTGATGAGCGCGCTGATTAACGCCATGCGCGTGCTGACCGATCCGGCCGATACCGGTGCGGTGACGCTATGTTTACCGCAGGATGTGCAGGCGGAAGTCTGGGATTATCCGGCCTCGTTTTTCCGCAAGCGCGTCCATCACCTCGAACGCCGCCCACCGGATGCGGCACGGCTGGATGAGGCGGCAACGCTGATTGCCAGCAAGCGCCGCCCGATGCTGATTTGCGGCGGTGGCGTTCGTTATTCCGGCGCGCATGATGCCTTGGCACAGTTTGCCGAACAGTTTGCGATTCCGTTTGGCGAAACGCAGGCGGGCAAAGGTGCTATTGTCTCTTCACATCCGCTGAACTGTGGCGGCATCGGCGTAACGGGCGGGCTGGCGGCGAATCGGCTGGCGCAAGAGGCGGATCTGGTGATCGGCGTCGGGACACGTTTAACCGATTTTACCACGGGTTCCAAGTCGCTATTTCAGAACCCGAACGTCGAATTTTTACTGCTCAACGTGGCCGAATTTGATGCGCTAAAACTGGATGCGCTGCCCCTGATCGCCGACGCGCGCGCCGGTCTGGCGGCGCTGGCCGAACGGCTGGCGACGGCGTCGTATCGCAGCGGCTGGCAGCAGGCCGTCGAACAGGCGCGTGCGGAATGGGAACGCGAGCTACAGCGGCTATTTACCGTGCAGGACAAGGGCGAGCTGGTGCCGGAAGTGGTGGACGGTCTGGAAGACAAGCTGGATGAATACCGCCAGACGCTGAATACCCACCTGACGCAAACGCGCGTGCTGGGCATACTGAATGAAGAGTTGGAAGACAACGCGGTTGTGGTGGGCGCGGCAGGCTCGTTGCCGGGCGATTTACAGCGCGTGTGGCAGGTGAAAACACCGGACAGCTACCATCTGGAATATGGCTACTCCTGCATGGGATACGAGATTGCGGCGGCGATTGGCGCACGCCTTGCGGCACCGCAACAGCCCGTCTACGCGATGGTCGGCGACGGTTCCTATCTGATGCTCCACACCGAACTGCAAACGGCGGTACAGGAAGGCATCAAAATCACCGTGCTGCTGTTCGACAACGCGGGCTTTGGCTGCATCAACAACCTGCAAATGAGTCAAGGCATGGGGAGTTTTTGTACGGAAAACCGTTACCGCGATGCGGAGTCGGGACAACTGCGGGGGACGCTCATTCCGGTCGATTTTGCCAAGAACGCGGAAAGCTACGGCTGTAAAGCATGGCGAGTGCATGATGAAGCCTCGCTTAAGCAGGCACTGGCGGAATCACGTCAGCATCTGGGGCCCGTGCTGCTCGACATCAAGGTGCTGCCGAAGACTATGACGCACGGCTATGAATCCTGGTGGCGCACCGGCACGGCGCAGGTTGCGGATAATCCAGAGATTGAGGCTGCCGCTAATAACGTGAAAACTGCGCTCTCCCGCGCCCGCCAGTATTAAATGATTTCCTTTTCACACTGTCTCTTCTCTACAAATAACGCAGGGGTGCAAGTGAGGTTGGGCGTAATCCGGCGTAAGAAATTATGCTGAGGAGATAGCAGGCTTAGGATGAGCCGCATGGACGCGGCGAAAGCTTGCGCCACGCCGGGAGCGTGTCGCAAGCGGTCCGTTAAGCCTGATACCGACGAAGGCATCGCGTAGCGACATAATTTAGCCGGAAGCCAGGGTTCGCAGGGCGGCGGCGACTGAGCGCCCTGCGTCGGGCGCGTGCTACTAAGTAGCATGAGAATAGCGATATTTTTGCGCACGAAACATCACTGAGTCTGCATATAATGTGAGAAGAGAGTCTGTGCAGATGAAGTTTGCGATCTTTCGTGCTTCCTAATATTTCCCCTATATTCCCGAATTAAATTGAAATATTCATTTCATTTTCAAACCACGGTTTCATTTTTTCTCCCGCGGTGCGCCAGCACCTGACCGATTCTCTGATAGTCATGTATATCCCCACAAACGTTCTCCCACGATATGTGATTGGGGTTGCAGAAAAGGGCGAAGATGTCATGAAAATGTTAACTGACACGCAAAAACATAATTTTCAATTTATACAAAACTGAAATAAATGTTTTATTTTACCTATCAGGATTCGCGGTAAAGATCGGGTGATGATGGGGCTGGGGGAAGAATACGACTAGCCGTTATCCGTCACTTTTTCAGTCTGGCATTACACGCCACTCAGGCAGCAAGGGAGCATCTATGTTTAACATCGCTTTACTGGGCGCAGGCCGCATCGGTCAGGTCCATGCAGTGAACATCGCGGCACACAAAGAAACCAACCTGTACGCGGTGGTCGATCCCAACCCAACCAATGCTACGGCGCTGGCTGAACGCTACCACACCAAAGTGCAAACTGTGAATGAGGTCATGAACGATCCGGCGGTACATGCCGTTCTGATTGCCTCTGCGACTGACACGCACGCCGACCTGATTGAGCTGGCCGCCAAACATGGCAAAGCCATTTTCTGTGAAAAACCGGTGCATCTGGATATTGCCCGCGTTCGCGATTGCCTGACTGTCGTCAAACAGCAGAACGTGCCGTTGTTTGTCGGTTTCAACCGCCGCTATGACCCGCAATTCCGCCGCGTCAAAACGCTGGCTGGCGAGGGGCGCATCGGCAAGGCGGAATCTCTCCTGATTATCTCCCGCGATCCGTCGCCGCCGCCTGCTGAGTATGTTCGTGTTTCCGGCGGCATGTTCCGCGACATGACGATTCATGATTTCGATATGGCGCGTTTCATTATGGGCGAAGAGCCGGTGTCGGTCTTTGCGCAAGGCAGCAATCTGGTCGATCCGGCCATTGGTGAGGCGGGCGACATTGATACCGCGTTTATCGTGCTGAAATTTGCCTCTGGCGCGATGGCAACTATCGTCAACAGTCGCCGCTCCGGCTACGGCTACGATCAGCGCCTCGAACTGCATGGTGCGAAAGGTGTGCTCAGCGCGGGCAATATCCGCGAGAACGTGGTTGAGCAGTGGACCGACGACGGCTGCCTTGCAGCAAAACCCGAATATTTCTTCCTGCAACGCTATCACGCGGCCTACGCGGCAGAGTGGCAGCACTTTGTCGATGTGCTGAATGGTCGCACCCAGCCGGAGTGCTCCGGTCTGGACGGTGAGCGTGCGTTGAATCTGGCGGATAAAGCCTTTGAATCCCTGGCTCAAGGCAAGGAGGTCGCCGTGTAACCGTATCGGCATCGGCACATCGTGTTTTACCTGCTTTCAACCCTACACCCATACCTATAACAGAAGCAGATGAAGAGAAAAGACATATGAAAAAGATCATCAGCGTTTCCGCAATCGCCATCGCACTGGGTCTGTCTGGTCTTGCTCAGGCCCAAAATGAACAAATCGTTTTCAGTACGCCGAATCTCGCCATGCCGTTTGAAGTTCACATGCAGCGCACCGCAGTTAAAGCCGCCAAAGAGTTGGGGGTGAATTTGCAGGTGCTGGATGGACAGGGTAGCTCACCGAAGCAGACCGCCGATTTAGAAAATGCCATTACTCGCGGCGCGCAGGGCTTTGTGGTGTCACCGAATGACGTCAACGCCGTTTCCAGCGCCGTGACCGAAATTCAGGATGCCAAACTGCCTGTGGTGACGCTGGATCGTTCGGTGAAAACAGAAAAAGCGGTGCCGCACTTTGGGGCCAACAACTACAAAGGCGGTCAGGCGATTGCCGACTATGTCAAAACCAAATTCCCAGATGGTGCAGAGATCATTCTGCTGACCGGTCAACCGGGTTCGTCTTCTAACATCGAGCGTACGCAGGGGATTCGCGACAGCCTGAAAGCGGGCGGCAGCAAGTACCACATTGTGGCTGACCAGACGGGGAACTGGATGCGTTCCGAAGGGATGCGCATCGTTGAAAGTGTGTTTCCTTCGCTGCCTAAACGCCCGCAGGTGATCCTCTCTGCGAATGACGACATGGCGCTGGGCGCGATTGAAGCCTTGCAGGGGCAGGGTCTGAAACCCGGCGACGTGATGGTAACCGGCTTTGACGCTGTGCCGGAAGCGCTGGCTCGCGTACGCGACGGCTGGCTGGCCGTGACTGCCGATCAGCGTCCGGGCTATGCGGTAACGACTGCATTGACGCAGTTGACCAATAACATCCGCAGTAAAGCGCCTATCACTGGGGCCGACTACCAACCGACCATGATTACCAAAGATAACCTGAACGATGCCGAACGCATTGGCGAAGCGGGTAAATAAGTCGCGCTCTACATCACAGGTATTCAGCAGGCCGCGTCCGCGCGGCCTTGCGGGAGGAAGGTAAACATGACGGAACCCCTACTGAACATTACCAATCTGGCAAAGAGCTTCTCCGGCGTTTGGGCGCTGAGCAACGCACAGCTGACCGTACAGCCGGGAGAGATTCATGCGCTATTGGGAGAAAACGGCGCGGGTAAATCGACGCTATTAAAAGCGCTGGCTGGGGCGCAGCCGCAAACCAGCGGCGACATCTGGTTTGGCGGCGAGAAGCTGTTACCGCTCGAATCGCCGGTTGAGCGCCAAAAGCGGGGGATTATCACCATTTATCAGGAGTTTAATCTGCTGCCCAATATGAGCGTAGCGGAGAACATGTTCCTGGGGCGCGAGCCGCAGCGCAGCGGCGTGTTCGTGGATGCGCTGGCGGTCAATCGTGAGGCGAAAGCGGTACTGGATTACCTGAAACTGAACATGGCGCCGACGACGCAGGTGGCGCGTTTGAGCGTGGCGCAGCAGCAAATGGTGGAGATCGCCAGGGCGCTGACGCTGAACGCCAAGCTGATTGTGATGGATGAACCGTCGGCGGCGCTGAGCGACAGCGAAGTCGACAGCCTGCACCGTGTGGTGCGTGAGCTTAAAGGGCGTGGTGTGAGCGTGGTGTACGTCACGCACCGGCTGCACGAAGTCTTCCAATTGTGCGATCGGTTTACCGTGTTTCAGGACGGCCGCTACACCGGTTCCGGCGATGTCGCCAGCACAAACGTGCAGGAAATTATTCGCCTGATGGTCGGTCGTGACGTGGTGTTTAACCGACGTCCGCCTTCAGAAACGCATCATCAGGATAAGCCGGTACGTCTGGCGGTGAAGGGCTTAAGTCGGGAAAAACCGCCGTTAGATGCGCACGGCATCGAACTAAAAGACATCAGCTTTCAGGTGCATGCGGGTGAAGTGCTTGGCATTGCTGGGCTGGTGGGGGCGGGACGGACGGAAATCGCACGTTGCCTGTTTGGCGCCGACGCTTTCTCTACGGGGGAATTTGTATTGGATGACGCCCCTTACCATCCGTCTACGCCGCTGCATGCGCTGTCGCAAGGTATCGCACTGGTGCCGGAAGATCGCAAGAAAGAGGGCGCGGTGCTGGGGTTATCGATCCGGGAAAACATTTCGCTCTCCAACCTCTCGTCGCTCATGCGTTGGCGTTGGTTTGTGAACACCCGCAAGGAAGACGATTTGATTGAAGCCTACCGTCAGGCGCTGCACATCAAGATGGTGAACAGCGAGCAGGAGGTACGCAAGCTGTCGGGCGGCAACCAGCAAAAGGTGATTCTTGCTCGTTGTATGGCGCTGAACCCCAAGGTATTGATTGTGGATGAGCCCACGCGCGGCATCGATGTTGGCACCAAGTCCGAAGTGCATCAGGTGCTGTTCGATATGGCGAAACGGGGCGTCGCCGTGATTGTGATTTCCTCCGACCTGCCGGAAATCATGGCAATTTCCGACCGTATTATCACGCTCAGCGAAGGGCGGATTAGCGGGGAAATTCATGGCGATGACGCCACAGAAGAAAAACTGATGACGATGATGGCCATTTGCCACGACGCATTACACGCAGCATAACGGAGGTGACGCATGTCCCAGCAGCCGCTTTCTAAGAGCATTACGCCGTCCACGACGCGTGGACGTTTTGACCCGATTGCCTTTTTTGAACGCTTTGGCGTGTTTATTTTCATGATTTTGCTGCTGATTTTCTTTCAGTCGCAGAACAGCAACTTTCTATCTGAACGCAACATCACCAACATTCTGACCGAAGTCTCCATCTACGGCATCATGGCCGTAGGGATGACGTTCGTCATTCTGACTGCCGGGATCGACCTGTCCGTCGGCTCCATTCTGGCAGTGTGTGCCATTACCGCCGCGTCGGTGATTAAAGGCGACAACTTCACTACCGTCGATCCTGATGCCTGGTACGGCCTGAGTTGGCTGGTTGCGTTGGGCGTCTGTCTGGCAATGGGCACCTTCATCGGTTTCCTGCATGGTTTGGGGGTCACCAAGCTGCGTCTGCCGCCGTTCATCGTCACGCTGGGCGGGATGACGATCTGGCGCGGGTTAACGCTGGTGATGAACGACGGCGCGCCGATTGCCGGCTTTGACCCCGGTTACCGCTGGTGGGGGCGAGGCGAGATTCTGGGTATTTCGGTGCCGATCTGGATCTTCGCGCTGGTCGCCTTGCTGGGCTATCTGGCGCTGCATAAAACCCGCTGGGGCCGTTTCGTGTACGCCATCGGCGGCAATACCGAAGCCGCTCGTCTGGCTGGGGTGAATGTGCAACGCGTACTGGTCAGCGTCTACGTCGTGATTGGCTGTCTGGCCGGGCTGGCGGGCTTTATTCTCAGCGCCCGTCTCGGTAGCGCAGAAGCGGTTGCGGGGATCACCTTCGAGCTGCGCGTTATCGCCTCGGTGGTCATTGGCGGGACCTCGCTGATGGGCGGCTACGGCCGGATTAGCGGCACGATCATCGGCTCGATCATCATGGGGATCCTGATTAACGGACTGGTGTTGATGAACGTATCGGCTTACTACCAGCAGATTATCACTGGGTTAATTATCGTGCTGGCCGTGGCGTTCGACACCTACGCCAAGAGCCGTCGCGGCGCTATCTGAGCCGCACTCGTACCGACTCTTTTTTCGCACCGAGGTGGATATGAAAGATGTACGCATTGGGTTAATCGGCACCGGCTATATCGGTCGTGCGCATGCCATCGCTTACGCGCAGGCGCCGACGGTCTTCCCGCTGAAAGGCAATCTGGTGAAGGCGATGCTGGCGGAGGTATCGCCGGAACTGGCGGCCAAACGGGCGCAGGAATTCGGTTTTCAGCGCTCAACGGGAGATTGGCGTGCGCTGGTGGCGGACCCAGACATTGATGTGGTGGACATCTGTGCGCCGAATTTTCTGCATAAGACGATGGCGATGGCAGCCATCCAGCATGGTAAGCACGTTTATTCGGAAAAACCGCTGGCGCTGAACGCGCGTGATGCCCGAGAAATGGTTGATGCCGCACAGCGGGCGGGCGTGAAAACGCTGGTGGGCTTCAACTACATGAAGAATCCGACCTCACAGTTGGCCAAAGAAATTATCGCCAGCGGCGAGATTGGCGAGGTGGTGCATTTTTACGGTACGCACAACGAGGATTATCTGGCCGATCCGAACAAACCCGCGGATTGGCACTGTTTCAAAGAAACCGCCGGATTGGGGGCGCTGGGGGATCTGGCGGCGCATATCGTCAACATGGCGCAGTATCTGGTGGGGGACATCGCCAGCGTCTGCGGCGATCTGCAAACGGTGATTGCGCAGCGCCCGACGGCATCGGGCAGCAGCGAATTAGTACAGGTGGAGAATGAAGATCAGGCGCATGCGATGGTGCGTTTCGCCAGCGGCGCTCGCGGCGTGATTGAAACCTCGCGTATCGCCTGCGGCCGCAAAATGGGACTCACCTACGTGGTGACCGGTACCAAAGGCACCCTGAGCTACACCCAAGAACGCATGGCGGAGCTGAAACTCTACCGACATGACGAACCGGAGAACCGGCAGGGATTCAAAACGCTGCTGACTGGGCCGCAGCATCCTGACTATGCGGCTTTTTGCGCCAGCGCCGGACACGGTATTGGATTTAACGATCAAAAAACGGTTGAGGTACGCGATCTGATCGACGGTATTGCGGCTGACGTTCCCATGTGGCCGGATTTCGAAGAAGGCTGGAAAGTCTCGCGAGTTCTGGATGCGATCGTGCTGTCACACGAAACGGCACGCTGGGTGAATGTGGACGACGTGGGCTAATACGCCAGCTGATGTGATTTCTTCTTTTTTTACAGGATTGGCTGCTATGAGTAAGGAAAAGAGGTTTGATGTGATTTGCATGGGGCGCGTTGCTGTCGATCTGTACGGGCAGCAAATCGGCGCGCGTCTGGAAGATATGGGCAGCTTTGCCAAGTATCTGGGCGGGTCGTCCGGCAACGTAGCTTACGGCACGGCGCGACAGGGGCTACGTTCTTCTATGCTGGCGCGGGTGGGCGATGAGCATATGGGGCGGTTTCTGCGTGAAGAGCTGAATCAGGTTGGCTGCGACACCAGCCATTTGATTACCGATAAGGAACGTCTGACGGCGCTGGTGCTGTTGGGCATCAAAGATCGCGATACCTTTCCGCTGATTTTCTACCGCGATAACTGCGCCGATATGGCGATTTCGCCGGAGGATTTCACCGAAGACTACATTGCCTCGTCACGCTGTCTGGCGATCACCGGCACACATCTCTCGCACCCTAATACGCGTGAAGCGGTGTTGACGGCGCTGCAATACGCGCGGCGCAACGGGGTGAAAACGGTGCTGGATATTGACTACCGTCCGGTGCTGTGGGGGCTGACATCATTGGGTGATGGCGAAACCCGCTTTGTTGAAGCGCAGGCGGTCACCGAGCAGTTGCAGCAGGTACTGTCACTGTTCGACGTGATTGTCGGCACCGAAGAGGAGTTCCACATTGCGGGCGGCAGCACGGATACCTTGCAGGCGTTGCGCACGGTGCGGCAGCACACGCAGGCGGAGCTGGTGTGCAAACGTGGGGCGCTGGGCTGCTCGGTGTTTAGCCACGCTATCCCCGATCATCTGGATAAAGGCATCACGATCAAAGGCGTACGCGTGGATGTGCTGAATGTACTGGGCGCGGGTGATGCGTTTATGTCCGGCCTGCTGCGCGGCTACCTCAACGGCGAAGGCTGGGAGAAAGCCTGTGCGTATGCTAATGCCTGCGGCGCGCTGGTGGTGTCGCGCCACGGCTGTGCGCCAGCTATGCCAAGCAAGATCGAACTGGATAACTATTTAGCGCGGGCGGCGAGCGTGCCTCGTCCCGATTTGGACGAAGAACTTAACCATCTGCACCGCGTCACGACGCGTCGTAAACAGTGGCACGAGCTGTGCGTGATCGCGTTCGATCATCGCAGCCAACTGGAAGACATGGCGCTGAACTGCGGCACTAAAATCAGTCGTATTCCGGCGCTAAAGAAACTGATTCTGCGTGCCAGCTATGCTGCGGCGCAGCAGGCCGGGCTGGAGGGCAAAGCGGGTCTGCTGTGCGACGGCACGTTCGGGCAGGATGCGCTGAACGACATCACAGGAAAGGGCTGGTGGATTGGCCGACCGATTGAGCTACCGGGATCGCGCCCGTTAATGATGGAGCGCGGCAATATTGGTTCGCAACTGGTGAGTTGGCCGCTGGAGCACGTGGTGAAATGTCTGGTGTTCTTTCACCCGGAAGATGCCCATGCGCTGCGGCGCGAGCAGGAAATGAAGGTGATGGAAGTCTATCAGGCCTGCCGCCAGTCCGGTCATGAACTGCTGCTCGAAGTCATTCTGCCGGCGGGAATGCCACACAGCGATGCGCTTTATCTGCGTGCGATTCAACGCTTCTACAACCTCGGCGTACGGCCAGACTGGTGGAAACTGCCGCCGCTGTCTGCCGCCGGCTGGGAACAGCTTACGCCGCTGCTGGCAGAACGCGATCCCTACTGTCGGGGCGTGGTCATTCTGGGGCTGGATGCGCCGCTGGAAACGCTGCAACAGGGCTTCAGCGCCGCCGTCGGTTTCCCGATTGTGAAAGGCTTTGCCGTCGGTCGCACTCTGTTTGCCCAGCCAGCGCAAAAGTGGCTGCGTAACGAGATCGATGACGCCGAATTGATTGAGCAAGTTAAGCATAACTACCTGCAACTGATCGCCGTCTGGCGGCAGCGCGGTTAACCCGTTTTATTTATTTCAATAAAGGGACATAACATGACTGTTCAACTTGGTATTAATCCACTCACCTGGACCAATGACGATTTGCCTTCTCTGGGCGCGGAAACGCCGCTGGAAACCTGCCTGAGTGAAGGCCGGCAGGCCGGCTTCGCCGGTTTTGAATTAGGTAATAAATTCCCACGTCAGGCCAGCGTGCTGGGGCCTATTCTGCAAGCGCACGATCTGCGCTTAGTCTCCGGCTGGTATTCCGGCGAACTGCTCACCCGTTCAGTAGAAGAAGAGATTGAAGCCGTGCAGGGGCATCTGGCGTTGCTGCGCGACCTCGGTGCGACGGTGCTGGTGTTCGCCGAAGTAACGGGGGCGATTCACGGCGACCAACAGAAGCCTGTCCATCTGCGCCCGCGTTTCCCAGAAGATCGCTGGCCGGAATACGGCAAAAAGCTGACCGAGTTTGCGCGCTACACGCAAAGTCAGGGCGTGCAGATTGCCTATCATCACCACATGGGGACGGTGATTGAAAGCGCGCAGGACGTGGATAATCTGATGGAACATACCGGGCCGGAAGTCGGGCTGCTGCTGGATACGGGACACTTTACGTTCGCGGGTGCCGATCCGGTTGCAGTGGCGAAGCGTTGGATTAACCGCATTAATCACGTTCATTGCAAAGATATTCGCGCCGATGTGCTGAAAGACGTGAAAAACCGCAAGACCAGTTTTCTGGACGCGGTGCTGAGTGGCGTCTTTACCGTGCCGGGCGATGGTTGTGTCGATTATCCGGCGGTGTTCAGCATCCTGAAAGCCCATAACTACAGCGGATGGCTGGTGGTCGAAGCGGAACAAGATCCGGCTGTCGCGCATCCGCTGACGTACGCGACACTGGGCTACAATAACTTGCAACGTTTCGCCCAGCAGGCGGAATTGATCTGATTCGTGGTGATATCCCCCGACTTCACGCTGCCAGCAGACCAACGTGCAGGCAGCGTGAAGTCGGGGGAGATAAAGGAGGCAAAAGATGTCCCGACTGTTATCACGCCATCGTGCCCCTGACGAACAGGGCCGTACGCAGCACATCACGCCGGAAACGGCAGGCTGGCGATACGTGGGGTTCGATGTATATCAACTGGCACCAGAACAGGTGCTCTCGTTACCTGCCAGCGATAACGAACATTGTCTGGTGCTGGTGAGCGGCAAAGCGACGGTGGTCACGCCGAGCGAGCGCTTCGAGCACATTGGCGACAGAATGAGCCCGTTTGAGCGCAGAAAACCCTATGCGGTTTATGTCACGGCGGGAGAGTCGGTGACGGTCACGGCGCACACGGCGCTGGAACTGGCGGTTTGTGCCGCACCGGGGTTCGGCACGCATCCAACTCGGCTGATTGCGCCGCAAGATATCGACGCCGAGCAGCGTGGAGTCGGCAATAATCAGCGCTATGTGCATAATATTTTGCCCGAAGACAAAGAGGCGGATAGCCTGCTGGTGGTTGAAGTGTACACTGATGAAGGCTGCACCAGCTCTTATCCCAGCCACAAGCACGATGTCGATAACCCGCCGAACGAAACCTATCTGGAAGAAACTTACTATCATCGTTTGAATCCAGAGCAGGGGTTTTGCCTGCAACGCGTCTATACCGATGACCGGTCATTAGATGAATGCATGGCTGTCTACAATAGGGATGTGGTGCAGGTGCCACGTGGTTATCACCCTGTCGCCACTATCGCAGGCTATGACAGTTATTATCTGAATGTGATGGCAGGCCCGACGCGCCAGTGGCGTTTTACCTGGGAAGCGGATCACCAGTGGATCAACAGTCCCGAGTATGCGGATAAACACCAGCAGGGCAACGGGTAGTTCCTATAATGGCAAGCGAGCTTAAGTATGGGCAGTGGCTTATGGATAACTTGTAGGTCGCTGCCCTATTATTTGGGGAAACGCATTTCTGGAAAAATAGTGGGTTAACCAGATGCTTTTAATCAGTTTCATCTAACAGCAGGTCGCTTTCATAATCCTGACCGCCATGCCAAATGCCCAGAACCGTTACCGCTTTTTTTCTCTTTTTCCACCATAAAAGCAATGAGTGTTCTTTTACGATGATTGGTAACACGCAGCCCTGGTAAGATATCGCTGCGTTGGTTTCCTCTTTCAGGGAATAACTCAAGCGATTCGCAATAACTGACAATGCTTTCGGTATAGCTGAGTGCTGTTTTGGGTGAGGCAACTTTCGCTATGTAGCGATACAGTGCTGCCAGTTGTTCTTCCGCTTCCGGTGCGAATATGACCCTGTAGTCCATTACTCTTCTCCGGTCATCTTCCTGAACTCGGCTTTTAATCTATTTCTAATGTCGCTACTGCTGAGGCTTTCTGTTTCACCGCGTTGCAGCGCGTTCCAGGCGGGAACGACTTGTTCTTGCAGCCAACTCTCTACTGCATTATCGCGTGCAATCAGCGCTCGAAGTCCTTCCCGAATAACCTCACTTTCTGACGCGTATTCACCGCTGGCAACTCGGGCTTTCACCTGAGCAGCCATTTCATTCGGTAGCGTTATACTCATCTGTTGTGTTGTTCTCATTGCCTACCCCTTGAGCTTACCGATAGGATTTAATCATACTCATTATTTCCCATGTTGTCAGGGGCGAGCCACTGAATCAACCGTCTCGGTTCATCGAAATAGTATCGAGCTTACCTTCTTTCAAATAGCCAATATGGCTTGCCATTAGCTCGGCTTCCTGTTCGCTGTGTGTGACCAGAAGCGCGGTTTGTCCGGCGTCGCGCAGGATGTCGCGCACCTCCTGTCCCAGCCGTTTGCGGCTGTCGGGATCGAGGCTGGATAGCGGTTCGTCGAGCAGTAGCACAGCAGGTTGCGGAGCCAGCGCCCGCGCCAGCGCGATACGCTGCTGTTGTCCGCCGGACATCTCATGCGGGTAGCGTTGTGCCAGCGAGACGAGATCGACTAGCTCAAGCATGGCGCGGACGCGTGATTGCTGTAGACCTTGCGGCTGTTTTCTCAGGCCAAAGGCAATATTCTGCGCGGCGGTCAGATGGGGAAACAGCGCATAATCCTGAAATACCATCCCGACGTTGCGCTGTTCCGGCGGCAGATGGAGGTCGGGGCCGGCTACACAACGTCCGCCGACGTGAATCGTTCCCTGAGTCAGGTGCTCAAAACCGGCAATTGCGCGTAAAGCCGTGGTTTTACCGCATCCTGATGCACCTAGTAGGCAAGCCAGTTCACCCGCGGCAACTTCCATAGAGAAACCGTTCAGCACGTGATGAAGATTATGCTTGTGCCCGTAGGCGACGTGGACATTATTCAGAACGAGTGTAGCCTCAGACACCTTGACTCTTCCTCATGATTTTCATTCTTTCTCAACCGACGTTTTTAGCTGGCTGCGCGCCAGCAGCACAACGGGCAGTGTACCCGCCAGCACAATCAGCAGTGCGGCAATCGCGCCTTCTTCGTAGGTGCCTCTGGCGGCTTCGGCATACAGAACGGTCGCCAGCGTTTCGAAATTGACCGGCCGCAGCAGCAGCGTGGCGGGGAGTTCTTTCATCGCGTCGGCAAACACCAGCAGCGCACTGGTCACCAGCGCGGGGCGCAGCAGGGGAAGGTGTACGCGGAAAAACGTGACGAATTCACTTTCGCCCAGCAGTCGCGACGCCTGCTCCATCACGGGAGGAATGCGTGTCAGCCCAGCATCGAGCGCACCAATACCCATCGCCATGAAGCGAATCGCGCAGCAGATCACTAGCAGGATACCCGCGGAAAGCAGCGGCAATCCTTTATAGCCAATCAATCCCGCGAGGAAATTATCCGTTGCCATGCCGGGTGTCATCAGGCCAATTGCCAGCACTGTACCGGGTACGGCATAGCCCAGCGACGCGATTCTCATTAGGGTGCGGCGACGTTCCGGTGATCGGTCGGTGATGGCCGAATGACGGGCATACCACGCAATAATCAGGCTGACGAACGTCACGACCAGCGTGACGCCAACGGCCAGCAGAAGCGAGTTCTGTAACGACTGTATCAGCCCGGCGGATATCGTCACGCTATCACCCAGCCGTTTGGCGCTTTCCCAGGCCAGAAAGAGGGCTGGGGCGATAAAGCCAAGCAGGATCGGTAATGCCGTCGCGCAGGTTGCCAGCCAGGCGCGAACGCCTTTCAACGGCGCGGGCACGATGCCGCGCATCTGTCGGCTGGTGCCGTAGCGCTGGTTTTTCCGGCCGTAATATTCCAGCGTCAGTAGCAGGATGACCACCATCAGCATGGTGCAGGCAATTTGTGCCGCTGCCGGTAAATCCGAACGGGTGACCCAAGTAGTGTAAACCGTCACGGTCAGCGTATTCACCCCAAGGAATTCGGAGGCACCAATATCATTCAGCGTTTCCAGCAAGGCCAGACTGGTGCCGACGGCCAACGCAGGGCGCGCCATCGGCAGGGCGACGTGCAGGAAAGTGCCCGTTGCGCTCAATCCTAGCGTGCGTGCGGCTTCCAGCAAGTGTGCTGGCTGACTGATAAACATCGCGCGCATGGTTAGATAAACGTACGGATAGAGCACCAGCCCGAGCAGCAAAATCGCGCCCGTCATGGAGCGCAGATCCGGCAAGCGGAACTGACGCGGGCTGTCGTAGCCCAGCACACTGCGGATCGCTTCCTGAATCGGCCCAATGGGATGCAGTAGATCGAGCCAGGCAAACGCGACAATGTAGGTTGGCATCGCCAGCGGCAGCAGCAGCGCCCAGCTAACGAATTGCCTGCCTGGGAAATCAAACGCGGTCACCAGCCAGGCGCAACCTGCGCCAATCACCATGACGAGCGCGCCGACGCCGACGAGCAGAATCAACGTATTGAGCGCGGCATCGGGCAGCACGTAGCGCATCAGGTGATCCCAATGGCCAACACCCGCGCCAGCCGCTAGCCAAAGCAGGGAAACCAGCGGGGCCAGAACACCGAGAGCAATGATGACGACAGCGATGCGAAGCGGAGAAAAAAAGAGGCGCGGTCGCCCGAAGGCGCCGCGCATCGTTGACGAACCGGTCTTATTGATCGAATCCAACTTTATCTACCAACTGACTGGCCTGTTTACGGAATTTAACGATGTCGGTCAGCGGAATGCTATCCACAGTAACTTCACCAATCGTGCTGCCAATGGTGGAATCCAGCGTGACGCCTTTGCGAACTGGATATTCATAGTTTGCCTGTGCGTAGATCTGCTGAGCTGGAGCGGAGACCAGATATTCCATCAATTTCACGGCTTGATCTTTATGCGGAGCGTGGCGTGCAACGGCTGCACCGCTGATATTGACGTGTGTGCCGCCGTTTTCAAAGGTAGGCTGAACCACCTTGATGGCATCGCCCCATTTACGGGCGTCGGTGCCTTCTTTGGCATTCTTCATGTGGCCGACATAATAAGAGTTCGCCAGACCCACATCGCAGATGCCGCCGAGGATATCGCGCGCAACGTCGCGGTCACCACCGGTGGCTTTACGCGCCAGATTGTCTTTCACGCCGCGCAGCCAGGTTTCGGTTTTGGCTTCACCGTGGTGGGCAATCATCGCGGCAACCAGTGCGGTATTGTAAGGGTGTTGACCCGCTCGGATACACACTTTGCCTTTCCATTTTGGATCGGCCAGATTTTCGTAAGTAATGCCGGTCAGCGGCAGGGATTTTTCCGCGTAGAGCACGCGTGAACGCATCGACAGGCCAAACCATTGATTGTCTTTATCGCGCAGCGCAGCCGGGATGACCTCGGTTAGCGTGCTGGACTGAATCGGCTGTGTGACACCGGCGTCTACCAGATCGATCAGGTTACCGGCATCAACGGTCATCAGCAGGTCAGCCGGAGAGTTCTGGCCTTCTGCCTTCACTCGTTCCAGCATACCGTCCTTGATGAACACGGTATTGACTTTAACCGACGTCTCTTTGGTGAATGCATCCAGCAGCGGCTGAATCAGGCCTGGCTCACGCGTGGTGTAGAGGGTCAGTGAGTCATCTGCGGCAGCAGGCAGGGCGTAGGCCACCATCAGTGATGAAGCCAGCGTCAGCAGGCGCGCTTTTTTGCGCAGAACAGACAGCGTTTTTGACATGTTATTATCTTCTCCAGAGTGAATGTGATGCGTAAATGAATAAAATAAGGAGATATTTTCGGCAGGTGACAAAAACTATATATGATAATCACTCTTGTTTGCAATCTCATTAGTGCTTGCGCGCTGTTATCGTGATGACGGTCAACATAGCTTTTTTCACTTTAATCACGTTTTTTTCCCATCACACGGTTTTTTCAATCACGTTGCTTCCCATGACAACGGTCCCCTGTCGTTGCTCACACGGCCTGCGGCAAGCGTCTGCCTGTCAGGAGAGGTCGGCGCCATTCGTCGCGATGACCTTCTGATACCAGTAGAACGAATCCTTCCTCAGCCGCGCCAGCGAGCCGTGGCCTTCGTCATCCTGATCGACATAGATAAAGCCATAGCGTTTGGACATCTGTGAGGTGCCCGCACTGATGATGTCAATCGCGCCCCAACTGGTGAAACCCATCAGTTCAACACCTTCGCCAATCGCTTCACGCATTTGCTCGAAATGTGAACGAAAGTAGTCAACGCGATAAGGATCGTGGATTTTCCCGTTCTCGACAACGTCTTTTGCCCCCAGACCGTTTTCGACAATAAATAGCGGCTTCTGGTAGCGGTCGTAAAGCTCCAGCAGGGAGATTTTCAGCCCGATAGGGTCGATCTGCCATCCCCAATCCGAGGCTGGTAGATACGGGTTTTTCACGCCCAGAACGGTATTCCCCGGTATTCTTTCGGCATCTGGCTGTGTGGATTCGGTGAGCGACATGTAATAGCTGAACGACACAAAATCCACGGTGTGTTGCTTGAGAAGAGCCAAATCGTCGGGCTTCATGGTGAGGTGGATGCCGCGTCGCTCAAGGTCGCGCTTGATGAGCGGCGGATATTCACCGAACACCTGTACATCGGCATAAAAGTAGTTTTCGAGGTTCTTTTTCAGCGCGGCTTCGACGTCTTCCGGGCGGCAAGAGTGCGGATAAGTCGTCAGTTTGGTCAGCATGCAGCCGACCTGGCTGCCTGGGATTTTTTCGTGGCAGTCGCGGGTGACGATGGCTGACGCAACAAACTGGTGGTGCAGTCCCTGATAAATATCCTGTTTGGCCTGTCCCAGGGCGCTTTTCTCTTCACGGATCCCCGCCGTAGTAAACGGATGGCGATGAATACTGTCGATCTCATTAAAGGTCAGCCAGTAGCGCACCAGATTCTTGTAGCGATCGAAACAAACATGGAGATACTGGCCAGGCCGGGGCCAACCAGCGCGAAGGCTTCGATCGCCATCCAGCCGATAAACTCGCCGCCGACCAGACTACCTGCCAGCACGCTGTAGAGCGCCTTTTTATTCAGCAGCGTAATCCCGTACAGCGCGGGTTCGGTGATGCCGAACTGGCTCATGGAGGACACGGCATAGGGCAGCATCGGCTTATGCATCCCCGATGCCACCATGAAGGGCAGCGCAGCGGCGAGTAAGCCTGTCGCCACAAAGCCCAGTTTGCTGTACAGCCAGAGGATCACGCTAGCCAGCCCTGCACCGAGTTCATAACCGAGCGGGCCAAGTACCAACAGCGTGACGGGAACGGTGACCAACAGCGACAGCATCGGTGACAGGAAAATACGCAGCGCGCTCGGCGAGTAGCGATTGAAGAGCTTTTCGGTTTGCGCATAAAAAATGACGCACAGAATCGCCGGGAAAACCTGCGAGGCGTAAGCGACGTTTTTCAGGTCGAGAGAGAGAAATTCCGCGCCTTCCGCTAGCTGTTTAGACATGGCAGGCAGCACCATGACTGAGACGGCGGAAACGGCGACCAGCACATTGACTTTCAACTTCATCGCGGTGGTGATCCCTACCAGAATCGGCAGGAAATAGAGTGGTGCGGAACCGATGTTATCCAGCACTTTGTAGGTTGAACTGTCTTTAGTCAGCCAGCCGAGCAGGTCCAGCAGCAATAGCAGTGACTTGAGCACACCGCCGCCAGCAATCGCAGGAACCAGCGGCTGAAATACGCTGATGATAAAATCGATGACAAAAGCCGTGCGGTTGGTTTTTGCTGGCACGGTGCGGCCCGTTTCTTTGCGGCCTGCGGCGAGGTCCTGCACCGCGTCGTACACCCGCATCACTTCGCTGCCGATGATCACCTGGCACTGTACGTTGACCCGAACGCCCAACACGCCCGGCACTTTCTCCAGCTCGCGCTGGTTCACCTGACTATTGTCATAAAGGCTAAACCGTAGCCGCGTAGAACAGTGCTCAATGTGCTCAATGTTGTCAATTCCACCGACCAATGTGATGGTAATAGCAGAATGGAAGGGGAGCCTGATGACGTGATTCGACGGGCTGATGCTGCAATGTACGCCAATAAAGTCACGCGAGAAAAAGATCAAACCCGCGCTTTTGAGGTCATCGCAGCACAACCATAAATGCCCTAGGCAGAGGTCATCATCTGCTTATCAGGCACCTTTGGTTTCATCCAACGTGAGTTTGCCATCTTTTAAATGAAGTTTGGTGAGGGAGAGAAGTTCAAACAGGCGGTTGAACGGATCGGCATCTTTGCCTGATTCCCCAGTCATAAAGTTGAAGTCCATCTCTATCAGGTACTTCAGACGTGGTACATAGCCTTCCGGTGCCTGCGCTTGTTCAATTAATGGCAGACCCTCATGGTGCTCTAACACCATTTTGAAAAATTCGGTTTGTTTAAACTCACCGCGACTCCACTCCAGTTTGCTTTGTGCTATGGCCATCGTGCGCCACACTTGTTCCTGGTCATAAGCCTCGCTCCAGGCCGCACGCCGCTCATTCACCGTAAAGGTTCCGCTATCGTCATAGGTAATCAGCGCCAGCTGTTCACGAGACAGGCCTTTGAAGGGATTACTTCCTTGACCGTTGTTATAGGCTGTTGCTTGTTTTGCTCTGGCTAACCGCTCGGGGTCATCACTATCGGGGACTTCCGCATCGTGAGTTTTTCTGTTGTTAGCGTAATTCACACCGAGAATTTCATCATGTGTACTTTTGGCTTTGGCTGCCAATGCATTGCGATCGCTTGTTGCATCTCTGGCTTCGGCCCTGACGGCGGCGTCGCTGAGCTGTTTTGCCAGCGTTGTAATGCCGCTATTCTTTTTATTTGAATAACCATCAGACGCCGTAGATGCAGGCTGTGTGTTTTCGGATACGTTTTCCTGCTTTTTTATCGAGCGACTGTCATTGGTGGACTGTGCATCTGCCACCGTACTTTTTGAAAGGCCATTGAAGTTAATCATTCGTTCTTCTCACTCGTTGTGATTCAGGGATAAGTAACGACTCATGCTGCTTATCCCTATTCATAAAAAATGCCTGAGTGGTTGCTCAGCGATTTTTCAGTACGGGTGTTATCTCATGGTAATTTCTACATCTGAGTCGTGAGTATTGACGTTGGCATACGTTACTCTTAAGTCACAGCGTGCGCCGTTGCTAGGCGTGGTGCTCTTAGTCCATTGGGGGATTTTATTTCCCAACACATATTTCACAGTATACGTCATATCAAACTGGCAAACTTTGGCTCCAACTTTGTAACGAACATGCATTGAACCAACGTCACTGATTGGATTGGAGATCGTATATTGATTTGAATTCCCAGACTTGACGAATTCACTCGGTGTAGGTGACGCATTCGCCTGTGAAAAAATTTCTGCTGTCGTTGTTGGCGAAAAAATGGCATCCGGAGCACTGGATGCGCCAAGATTCTTAAAGGTGACATTGAATTTCGGGCCCGCATTAGCCGCTGCTGATGCTAAAAAGGCTGTCATGAACAGTGAGGACAACAGGATATTGCTTGATTCCATTTGAAAAACTCCATGTATTTTCATCTGCGACCACAGTCTTTTTATTTTTTCTAACCGATCACGCGGAATACGACGCTGTGTGCTGTAGCCATAAACGCAGGCAGACCGCGTGATTTAATAATAAATCGGCATTTTATAAAAAATGTTTAAGTATTTATGGTTATTTTCATAACGCCCTATAGGGTTTGAAAATCTATTTTCTTTCTATTCTTAGTTTATCTACGCTAATAATAATCATGATAATTATTAATTTGCATGTTCTATTTCTCCAAAGTGGGGTGATTGTGTTAGACGAACCGCTATAGATAGGTTTCACGTACTGAATGAGATAATCAACTAATGCTAATATGGTTATTTGGAACAATCGAAGGGGAGGGACACAGGGGCGCTTGGTAAGTCAAAAGACATCCAGCGCCTGTTTTAATGAGAGCGGGTACTAAAGGTAGCGCTTAAATCATTCGAACTGCGGGAAAATCGATACAGGGGCAGCTTGAATAGTGATGAAACTATATTGCTTTACCAGCCGCAGACGTTAGTCTCTTCATCTGCATCGTAACCGCGTACGATATTAACGAGATCTTTTACCGCTTCAGCCGAAACTGTCTTGTCTTTTAATTCATCAACCGTAGAGAGCGCTTTATCGACGGATACGCCGTTATTATTATTTGTGACCGTTAGCAAAAAACCTTTTTTATTTTCTCTGGTTGATGACAATTCATTGAGTAATTCAACCACTGCACTTGTGGCGAAATCAGGCACATAAAACGCCATCGGCTTGAGATAGACTTTCTCTGCCTTTTCCTTATTGTCTCGGTTCAACAGTGTTAATGAATACCCTTTGTTTTCACTTGTCATTATGCTTACCTCAACCTTCTATCAGAATTTTTGGATCGACATAAAAATCTACGTTGAATAGCGTATCATCAGATAACGCTTCTATTCTGTGCCATTTTTCTGGCGGGAATACGCCAAATTGTCCGGCTTCAATAGTCAGTGTTTCGACGGGATCAGGACTGGTCTCATTGGCGTAACCATAATAACGGATTGTCCCTTGCATCACGCACAAACGTGGGTAAACACCTTGTCGTGTTCCGGCATCCAAATGGCGTTTCCAGATAGATGCTGGTGCCGTTTCCTTTGTCCAAAAAGGCGTTGTACGAGTGTGAATATAATTCGCGGGTATGACAATTCGTTCCATGTTTAAACCTCATGTTTTACCCAGTCCCATGATGGGTGGGAAGGAAAGAATGATATGATGTATATCATATACCTCTTTTTGTGTTTGTGAATTGTTTTCTGCTAATTAATTCTTACAGTACCGCAACATTTTGCAGAAAATCCATATTATCAGGGGCAATACTTCCCTATTTGGTTATTTATCTCATCTCACTGGTGGAGATAAAAACTAACATCAAGGAATAGTTACATTAAGTTATTTTTTTTGATGTTCCCCTTATTAGTGATGTTGATTCTAAAAAACATCCTTATTGGTACTCAATTAGGGTTATTGTTAAAGATAAATCAAAGGAGTAAAAGTGAAAAATATAACGCTACTCGATGATGAGGTTCGAAATCAAATGAAAAAGAAGGTAAAACTCAGTTCGTTTTATTATGGCTTCCCTGTTTTTCTTGTTACGACGACGGATAATAACAACGGAAATATCAATATTGCTTCTGTATCGTCGTCAATTTCTCTCGGCGATAAAATTATTATCGGTGTCACTAAAGGAAGTAAGACCTGCAGTAATTTATTATCTGGTTCCGATGTTGTCATCAATATTCCTGATTACAAACTGTGGGAGAAGGTTGAAGAACTGGGAAAATTAACCGGGAGCGATGTGCTATCTGAAGGTCAAATTAAATGGGGTGTCCAGGTCTGCCATGATAAATTCTCCAAAGTCGACCTTCATACTGAAGCCTCTAGCGATATTGCGCCGCCTCGGGTGATTGAATGTCCTATTCAGGCGGAATGTAAAACTATCAGCACGACGGACAAAGGGCGTTTTATTCTCGTCGAACTGGATATTGTTAATGTCTGGGTAGATAGCGAGCTATTAGGAGCGAATGGTGTTGTTGATTCGTCAAAATGGAAGCCTCTGATCTACAACTTCCGCGAATACGACACCACGGGGGACGCATTAGGTTTTAATTTTAAATACGGCCATTAATATTACGGGGGAGAACGCTGCTGTATTATTTATTTTCAGGCGGTAGCACTCTTTCATGCTGTTGATGAAAGGGGCTCTCCATGCTGATGTGATCATTCCATTTTGGGGTCACGCCGTCATCGAACTAACTTGACCCCAAATCTGACCACCAAATGCTCCCGATGCGGAGGGTAAACTGAAAATGCATCGGGAACGATTCTCAGGTGGAACGCATTGAATAAAACGATAAAAGCAAAAATCCCGCTTAAATTTCTTTAAGCGGGATTTTCTAAATTGGCTCCTCTGACTGGACTCGAACTTCATCTGTATCTCCTGTTATTTCTGGTCTAGAGAAAATGTTGTTTATTTTTACCATCATATTTACCAACGTTTTTTAATCCGGTGTCGATAAAATGTCAATTATATTCAATTGGTTATGACAACATGCGGTGCTGAACTCTATTGAACAATATGCATACTCGGGCTTGGTATGCTTTTGCTTTTATCCGCTCTATTTCAATAGATTAGCACCATCAAAACCGATATCTTTAGGCATAACATATCAAAGAGATAAGTAAAACCAAAAGGATACGTTATGACCAAAGCGGAGATCGCCGAAGCTGTTAAGGAATGGTTCAACATTGAAAACTACAGCGTCCTGCAAAATTTGACAGTGGAACAGCTTTTCCAAGAGATAGAGAACAGGATTGTCGCCTATCGTATGGAACAAAACCGGGCTGAGCTGTCTCCTGAAAACCTTCGCAGGCATCAGAAATATTACGAAGAGCTGATTGAAGGCAAGGTCGTGTTTGGTGATGTTTTCGGGGGGCCAGAAAAAAGACTGTCTTCCAGCTATGCCATCAAGCCTGTCACACACCAAGGGCTATGGGAGGTGGCGGGTTATGTGGCTGCTTTCGATAAATACGTTAACCCGGAAGGAAAACCCCTACCCCATATGGAAGTCTCACACTATCTGAAGGAAGCCGGGTTAAACAACGAGGGGCTGATGCTGGTTCAAATTAATCTGGCGGAAACGTCATCCGAAGAAATCATCAATCACCTGAAAGTAATGGTTCCTGAGTGGAAAGAACAACTACAGGCTCCTGAGCCTCCAGCCAGAGATTTTCGCTTTGGGGTCAGCAACCTCAAAAGAATACTCGATTACAACATCATTCCCATCATGGATTTGCTGTTCTGGGCGCAGGATGAAGAGGTCAGGATTGGTATGCCGCAACTGACTAGCTTTTTATACCCTGATGAGTTTAAAGACGGTATTCGTGATGTTGAAAAAGTGAAATCAACAGATCATCCACTGGCAGTCAAGTATCTGACAAAGCTTGCTCACTATCAGTCTTTTGTAGATTTTACATACAGATACGACGACAGAAGACACTGGAAGGTTAAGGATCTCATCACTGACGAACTCGGCGAGGACTAACATTCCCGGAGGCGGTGTGTTGCGCAATGCAGATATCGCCTACATTCACTCAACCTGAACATACCCTATTTTTATCCTCCCAAAAATCTGCGTAAAAAACTCTTTTCTGAACATCCCTCTTAAATCATAAGAAAAATCCATACAATTATCTCATCGAACAACACAGGAGATAAATATGGTTCAAATCGTAGTAAATAAAAAACAACGCCTTATCCGTTTACCAGAAGTGATTAGAAGAACAGGATTTGGAAAGACATGGATTTATACGCTTATTAAAGCTGGTCGCTTTCCATCGCAGGTTAAAACGGGTTTAAGGTCTATTGCCTTTATTGAAAGTGAGATTGATGCATGGATTGAGAAAATCATTTCTGATTCACGTCCTGTATCTGAATAACAAACATTTTAATAACAACAAGAGGAAATAAAATGAATAGTAATGAAATGAAAAATATCAAAGAGTCATCTACCAATGTTTTTACTGCTATGGCGAAGAATCTTTATATCACAGGAATACGTATATATAAAGAACAAGAAGGTTATGAGGTATTGGAAGCCATAATGTTAGATAGCAACAGAACGGAATCATATCTTTCGCATGTTAAAGAATATCTGGCAAAACGCTTTGATGAACATATGGAAGATGCGGCTAAGAGAGAAAGACTTATCTATGTTGATATGGATAAGGTTATGCATGAAATGAGATATGTTCATACTCAAGCATTACTTTTTAGTATGAGCTAACAACAGCATATTCGGCCCCGAAAGGGGCTAATAAAAAACAATCAATTAAATAAACATTTAACTATGAGGATACAAATATGTCTAAAGAAAAAATAGGTGTTAATAAATCAACCGGACTGTTCTATAACCTTGCATGTAGATCGTTTGCTGCAAGCTGGAATCTGTTCATGGAAGTTAATGGTGATGGTGACGCCAATGATTATTTGGATGACCCGGATTTTATGAGTCCATTTATTATTCATGTGATTGACCATATTCAGAACAACTTTGAAAGATTCACTGCCCAAGAGGGAAATGATGGTGATATTAATGAGGTTAACTTTGAACTGGTCGCTGCCATGTTAGTCGATTATTCAGACAGCTTTAGAAAGTAAGAACTCACCTTGCCCCGCAAGGGGCTAACCAAAATATAAGAGAAAATATATGACAAATAAAATGTCTGTAGTAGTAAGTATGCTGTGCGAAGGAACCCCGAAAGTAAAGAATACTATTCAAGAAAGCCTAGATGTGTTTCTTGCTCTGAGCGGGTATTCAGTAGAAGAAATGATAGGAGATAAAAACTTAGTAGATGCATTAAATCGACATATAAATAACGATTTAGTCGATGAGTTAGGTCTGGAATACGGTTCTGTCATCATCAATGTCGTTTATAATAACTAACCATTAACATAATAAAAGGATTAAAGATGAAAGAGATTATATTAAATAAAAATGAAGAAGAACAAAACGAACTTATTGCCAACATCTTACAAGGATACTGTGATGAGATATATGGTATTTATGAAAAACATCCTGAAACAGCAATCGATATTTTGAACGATGGTTTCATGTCAAGCGTCATATATGATGTTTTGATAACTCGTGAGATGAAGAAATGCTCTATCAAAAATGATGTATCTGATATAAATAGAAGGGATTTAAAAGCCGATATCTTGTATTGGCATCAAGAACACATCATTGAACTTGTTTCAAAGAATATAAATCAGGATGAAAATCAAGATCCTGTTTATTGGAAGCTAAAAGTGACAGTTGTTTGATTTTAAATATTATGAATATTCCCTCGAAAGAGGGAAATAACATGAATGATAAAACTAAGAGGTATAATATGATTGATGAATTCCATGTTATGTTTATGTATAGAAAAATCCAAGCAGAAGCGGCTACTACTGACTTAAAGACATTGAATGAACTGTTGACGAAGTTCCGCAAGGTAGTAGCGGAACGCCGTGAAGAATACTATCAGGATATTGGCGAGAAAAAGGCTCAGAAATTGAGGGATAAGAGATTACAGAAGTTACTTGAGAAAATGGGGCGGGATCGTGTATCACCTGAAGACCTTTATCACTGACACCTGACACTGCTACAGATGCTATTGATGATGACATCCATATTTCGCCCTCCATCGAAGTGTTCGGCACTGAAAACGATACAGTCATACCCGTGTCTAATACATAGAGGGTAGGAATGTGATCGCAGTGCTTTTTGAAGCAGATGTTGTTGCCACACAGCAAGAACGTTATCTCCAGCTTGCTGCTGAATTGAAACCGCTATTAGCAGATATTGATGGTTTTATTTCTATCGAGCGTTTCCAGAGTCTGACAACGGCGGGAAAGATACTGTCATTGTCTTGGTGGCGGGATGAAGAGGCCGTATTGCTATGGAAACAAAATGTTTTGCATAAGGCGGCTCAATCAGAGGGACGTCAATCTATCTTCTCGTTTTATCGCATCCGTATTGCCCATGTACTCAGAGACTATTCATCAGAAACCAGAGGTCAGACCGATGTATGACATCCATGTTGTTTTAAAGAACACACCGGGCGAACTGGCTGCACTGGGGACGGTATTAGGTCAAAACGGTATTGGCCTTGAGGGTGGTGGCGTATTTACTGTTGCAGACAAAGCACACGCGCATTTTCTTGTTGAGAAGGGGGATGCTGCCAAAGCCGTGCTGGAAAACGCAGGATTTCAGGTTGAAAGCGTATGCAGACCACTGATCCGAAAACTTAAGCAAGAGCGCCCCGGTGAGCTGGGAGAGATAGCGGCAATGCTGGCTGAGAAGGGGGTTAATATCCTGTACCAATATAGCGATCATGCAAACCAACTGATCCTTGTGACTGATAATGATAGGCTTGCCAGTAAAGCAACGGAGAAATGGGCTGTCGTGCCTGAGTAACATGTTAAAACACGCTAATTCAACAGATAGCGGTGATGCTCTGGAACATTCAATGGCGGCCTTAGCTGCTGCCATGTCTGATCCTTCCCGCATAAAAATGCTCTGCGCATTGATGGATGGACGTGCATGGACAGCGACAGAGTTAAGTGCGGTCGTTGATATAGCGGCATCAACTGCGAGTGCGCACCTGTCCCGACTTGTCAGTGAGGGACTGATTACCTGTCTTTCTCAGGGGCGTCATCGTTATTACCGTCTGGCAGGAACAGACATTGCCGGGCTGATTGAGAACATTATGGGCGTGTCATGGCGTTCGGTTTCATCAGCTAAAATCAGCACCCCTTCCTCGTTACGAGTTGCCCGGACGTGTTATGACCATCTTGCAGGTGAAATCGCTGTTCAGATCTATGATTATATGGTTGTTGAAGGGTGGATAACGCCAGATGGTGTTTCACTGACGCTATCGGGACAAAATCAGTTCCGAGAGTTAGGTATTATGCTCAACCCCAAAACACGGCGTAAAGCGTGCTGTGCTTGCCTTGATTGGAGTGAGCGGCGGTTTCATCTTGGTGGCGAAGCGGGGGCTGCATTTTTTACGTATTGTGAGCAAAAAGAATGGTTAACCAGAATTTCGGGATTTAGGGAAGTAATCATTACTTCCAGTGGAAAACAGGCGTTTAAAAAATTGTTCAAGTTGCATACGTAATATAATTTACACAGCCATTTTCCTGCGTTTTGTATTAGATATTCCAAAATCTGCTGAAATACTGGAAAGCTGCTCAAGACTCTGCTCAACAGAACGTTGAAACTGAAGTGCTGCTTCTGTACGCTGTTTTATAATTAGGGATACAATTTCTTCATCACTTTTTTCTTGAATTGTTTTCCTATAAAGACTACGTTCATAAAATTTATCAAGATTCCCTGATGATTTTGCAGATGTGTTAGCTGTTGAAAAACTTATAGGATTAAGTTCACCGATGAAATTACCCACAAGTGATTGTCTCTTCTTATCCAGTCTGCGCAGTTCACTATGAGCAGATCTATATTTATCTACTTCGGTACCAAAAGGTGTAGCCTCACGAACTTTACGATAGCCTTCTAAATATTCATCCATTGATGGTTGTTGCTTTAGTTTTTCAACTGTTTCAAAATAGGTTAATAAATCACTGTTATCTAGTTTTGTTTTTCTCATAATATTTCCTTTAATTATATATATTAATGGATAGAGAGAAAGTGTCAAATACAGAGAGATAAAAATAATACAATGTGCGAATAAATAGATTATATTTTTTCATCGTCATTAACGTATTCATGGTAATCATCGAGCATGTTATTTTCTGAGATTGAGTCCCAATCAATATCATCATCAGGTGCAGAAAGTGATGGTGTTTTATCTTCCTTTTTTGTTGTTTCTTCTTCATCCTTATTATTTATAAATATGGACTCTTTATATACGGTAGAAAAAACATTCTCGACGCCTTCACTGGTAGTTCTGAGCGATTTTTTACATATTCCTTACGTGTTCCATTAAGCGTTCTGTACTGGCCTTTCAGAAAGAGATTGGCATTTATTAATGTATGCTTACCATCTAATATAAGGATGCCTTTATTGATAAGTTTTTTCCAGCATTTGCATACATTTGATTTACTCATGTTCAGTTCTTCAGCGAGTGCTGATTGAGATATACTGGCTATAAGATTACCATGCTGCATGAGCTTACATAATCGGATCATTATTGTGTATTCAGCGCCAGACATGTTCTTTCCGAGCTTTTCCAGATTATCTAAAAAAGCGTGAACATAGGCTATTCCCGGTTGTATATCAGAACTATGCTCTTTCCTTACATTCACGGTTATTTTATCTTTTCTATTTCGGTTATAAAAACTGTAAATCTCTAGCTTTTGTTTATCTGTGAAGTGATTTCTGTTGATATAGTTTTCTACTTCCTCATTGCTTGAGTTCATTATTGTGTTGTAATCAATGATCATAAGTATTCCTTTTATTATTATAATATTATTTATATATAATGCAGGGCGTTATCTTGTCAAAAATAAATGTGAAAAAAGGAAAAATAATACACTTTTGCGAAATTGCGTTCACTTTTCTGGATATGTTAGATCAGTGAAAAGTTTCCACAGAAGAAACTTTAGTTTCCGTACAGGAAACTTCGATTTCCCCAGAGGAAACTTAAATTTACGTACAGGAAACTTTTATCGTTAAATCTCTTTAAAATATAATAGGTTACGACTCCTTAATACTGTAATATGTTTAATAACCTTAACGTGAAGTGTGCCGACTAAAATGCACCATCTGATTTCTGTTTTATTTTTACTCTCGGTTATGAACAGCAAGTGATTGTTTTATACAATCACAAAGCGCAGTCGATTACATGAAAGTATTGTTATTGTTTTCCTTCTGTTTACTGGCAGCTATCGCCGCAATTCTTTATGGATAAATCCATTTCTAACAGGGATGAACCCTGTTTCAGCAATGTGATTGTTTTGGACAATCACTAAGTGCTGCTTCTCTAAATATAGTTTTCCTATACGTTTAAGAGCAAATGCTATATGTTATCGCGGTAATGCTATGTTTAAACATAGGATCAAATCATTAACTTGATGATAAAACGATCTGAAACAGATCTTTTCCTCTTTCATCATCAATCATCGAAAAACACATTATCAATATAAAAAATTTATATCAGAGTTAGGGCGTAGCCGTGCTTATGAAAACAGATTCATCGTTTTCGATAGCACATGAGCGTCAGCTCATAGATGGTGGTGATTTTCAAAAAAGAGGTTAGTGAAATAAAAAGGAAAGCTTCGCAATAAAAAATACATCTTGCACATAATAACAACCAATCATTTTCAATGTTGAAACCCCACAAGGCGATCATAAAAATCGCCCGGTTTCTTTTAATCCTCTTAAGTATTATCTCTTACTTCTTGCAAAATTAAATTAAGGAAAAATCGGCATGTAGCCCTTGCGGTATAAGGCTTAGGACGAAAGTATGCGACTGACTGTACGGTCAGTGTTCCTGACTCTATAGTCAGTATTCCTGACTGCACAGTGAGCTTTCCTGACTTTGCAGTCAGTTTATATGTCATTTTATAGCTTAAAAACGACAGTGATTTAAATTATCGTCACTGGAATAGTTGCGATATTTAAAATATTTTCGCAAAAAAATATGCAAAAAAACTTGATATCTATTTCGTGCATGGTATTTAATTCATTATAAATAAAATAATAAGAGGTAATAACATGATGAATGAAATAGATGTTGATTTAGACTTAGGCTTAAATCCTTTTTGTTTTGAGACCGATTTAAAGATTGAAACACGAAAAAAAAATCTGACCGTTTCAAGGGGAACAGAACTTATCGAAAGGAAAGATACCAGTAAAAGCTACTTCGCCAATATTGTTCATACACAAGAGGTCGATAAAGAAGAGTTCATTAAACTCTATACCTCTCAGATAAAAGCATACTTTGATCTCACGAAAACAGCATACAAAGTGTTTTTCATCTTTTTACGAATATATCAGGATGCGATAGGAAAAGATCATTTTTACCTAAGTTGTAAAAAAGCAATGTCGCTTGCGGAAAAAATTGATCACTTTGTCTTGTCTGAATCAATCTTTTACAGAGGGATAAAAGAACTTATCGAAAAACGTATCATTGCTAAAACCAATGAAAAAAACTGGTATTTCATAAATCCTGCTATTGTCTTCAATGGTGATCGTGCTCGTTTTGTTTCAGAGATTATAAAAAAGAAAGAAGCAATGGAAGAACAACCCGAAAGCATAGTCGTCAGTTGTAGCGGTAATAGCAAACTTAAAGATAAAAACAGGTCAATTGAAGCAGTTATGCAAGAAGTTAATAATCAAGAAGACATAGATTTGTTAATCGCAAGATTGCAGGCTAAAAAATCCAAAGGGGAAATGATGAGTAAAAGCATGGGTGGGAATGTTGCTACTGAAGAAGCGACTCTTTTACCACCAGAAGAACCTTTAGATTGGGATAATATTCAGGGCGATGGTTCATTTACAAAGATGATGTTCAGTGATTGAGTAAGTTAAGCTATACGCGAGTATCACATATGAAAACACAGGGAAAAGTGTTATGTATATTATCTGCGTTAAATTTGATTTCCCTAAAATAAATATAGTATTAAAAATAAAACAAAAAGGAAAATCAAACAATGAATAATATTAAAATCATTACGCTATTTAATGCCAATGAAAAAATACCATTTATGACCTGCATAGTTAAAGATGTTGAAGAGAATGAATGTGGGATAAAACTTACCCTCGAAAACGACAATAACATATATGTTAAAGATTACGACTCCTTCTTCCTGTCTGAGTCAGCAAATGATTGTGATAAGGAACGAATGGTAAATGTGTATGGGAGATTGATTTCTGAACTCAGCCAAGTAAGCGAAGAAACAATAAGATCTCTGATGTCAGAAACCAAAGCCTATAACAGTCAACATCCCAACACACCCGTTAGTGTTTTGGATGATTACTATTACTGCGGTAGGGTAAAAGCTAATGCTCCAGATGAATCCGCACTGATGAACGCGCTCGGCCTACAGGATCTACGTGAGGCCATCGCTGAAGATAACTTTTTATCCGAAGTGGAAGCCCTCGGTGGTATCGTGCTTCACGCCGACATGGGCTATCCGGTGCTCGAATACAAAGGTACAGACATCAGAATAGCGATAGAACCAATAAACCCTGCGCCTATGCAAGATCTAACTAATGGCTATGTGGTAATGTTCAGAAATGGTGAGTTTGAGCATGAGATTGAGGGCGATCTCTATGAGGCATTGTCTCAGGCTGTTGATAGGCTTAAGATCTCTGTTGTGTTGTGTGAGAATGAAAATGAATTATTAAAGCGAAATCATCCCCTTCCTATGTCTTAACTGTGTGATATAATTGTAGCATAAGTATACAAGAGGAGTTTATGAGCTATATCCCTAAAAATGCAGACCGTATTGCTCGTATGGTGGCAGAGCTCACTCAGAGAGGATCCGTTCCAATACAAGGTAAAACAGTTGAAGAACTCCGTGTTAACTTGTTGCGTGATATTTGGGGTCTTGATGAGGTTAGTAATGTTATTGAGGAATCTAATGACCGTCACTATAAAAAAATTTTGCAGGTTGAAATATCTACCGTTTTCGCGTCAAATAGTGCCTATTACAAGTATGGTGCTGATAAAGAAAACCTGTTAACTCAGCTTATTAATAAGTAGCAAACGGATGGTAAGGTAGAGATTTACGAAACAAAGAGCGAACGCATTTGGGGATGAAGATACTGGTGCTAAGAATAATGAGAATGATTCGAGATGAATTGGAGAGAAGAGCTAAATTAGATAATAAATAAATTAGGGCTAAATTTGAATTTGAAGTGTTATTTTTTAATACATATATTTACGCTGGTTTATAGTTTTAATTTTAAAAGGGAATAACAATGTCTACATTAAATCCTGACATAAAGAAATTATATGGATTATCTGCTGGTAGGTGTAATATATGCAAAATAGATCTATTCGAAAATAATGTACACATTGGCGAGATGGCTCATATCATAGCAAAAAACTTCAATGGACCGAGAGGGAAAAAATCTATTTCTACCGGTAGGAATTCGTATGATAACTTAATACTTCTCTGTGCCAATCATCATACTGAAGTTGATAAAAATCCGACAATTTATACTGTTGAAAAACTTCAACAGATAAAATATGAACATGAGGGATATGTAAATTCAACTCTTTCATTTTCTAATAAAGAAAGAATTAATGACATTTATTTTATAAATACTTATATGAAGTTTGTTCCATTCTCAAGATTAAATTTTTATGTAGATCTTATACCTCATTCAGTAGAAATGAAGATAACTTTATTTGGTGATATGTTTGATGCTTTACTTCTCGATCTTCCAACTTATTATCCATTAAATGACACGAGCCTTGCTCATTATTTTTCGACCTTTATAACTAATTATAATAAATTATGGGGGGTTATAAGCGGTGATACACAAGTAGATGGTAGGATATATCAGAATTTTAGTTCTAATGATAGTTGTTCTCAGATAAGAATGGAAAAGAGAAATCTACCATTCCAAGTTGTTAAAGATATGAGTGAATTATTGATTCTTAGAAAGAATGAACTTTTACATTCTTATTATGAGCTCATTAATTTTTTAAGAAGTAATTATAAAGAGGTAGATCTGGACGCATTTTCACACAACATGTGATGATGCATTTAAACATGCGGCTGTAAATTAAATGCTTTTAATTGGTTGAAAGCGTTTTAGGTATTCTATCTTACTTAAACTTGAAAAAGCTTCTGTAAAGTTAAATAAAGTCAATAATAGTGAGTTTGAGCATGAGATGGAGAGCGAACTCTATGAGGTGTTATCTCAAACTGTTGATAGGCTGAAGATCGCTGTTGCGGTGCTTGAAAATTAATAGATTCCGTATATGTTCAAAGTTGAATTTTTGTCATGTTATTATCTTATAAAAACTTAAAGACTAAATGGATAACATTATGAGAGAATATATTTTCAATCTTTATTATTTTGCTACTGACAATTTAATAACACATGTTGCAGCAGTTATTTATATGCATAGCGGTACCGATGAGCAAAAAAGAAAGTATTTACTCTCAAAAGTTGGAACTGACTTATCTATAGCTAAATATGGTGATATACCAACAATACTTAAAGATAAAGAAAATGGTATATCAATAGAAAGAATAAATTCTTTAATGAGGCTTGATAACCTAACATATATTTTTTCTGATTTACTTAAAGGATACGATGAGAATTCTTTTTTTGTAATAACACCAATTCAGAATGGCAATATAAACTATCAGTTTAGATTAGAATATGAACCTTTGCGGCAGCATCATATTGATAAGTTTTTAGGCTTAGATTCTTTATCGAATAATGATTACCTTACAAAATATTATGTAAACGAAAAGTTTAATTTAACTCAGCTGTTAGTTGATGATCACTTTGTTCCTATTCATCTTTTATTCAATCATGGGCATTATATTGCTAGTGTTAAATTATTATTGTCATTTATAGATACTATTGCTTGGATCGATATAGGTGAACATCATAATTTTATTAAATGGGTTAATCTGTATGCAGATTTAACTACTTTGGGAATTACTGCTGATGAGTTATGGGAGTTAAGAAATTCTCTATTACATATGTCTAATTTAGAGTCTAAGAAAGTTAAGAAAGGCGATGTGCGAAGAATTAGCCTTACAATACAACAGCGAGATTCATTCGAAACAAAAACTATCGGCGATACAACCTATTTTAATTTAATAGATTTTATTTATATTATCGAGAATGCGATGATTAAATGGGTTGAAACTTATAATGAAGATAACATTAAAATAATTACTTTCATTGAGCGCTATGATACGATAGTTAGAAATTCATAGATCTTGAGTCTATTGATTTTCATTCATTGAGAGACCTACTTGAGCATAGGTCTCTTACATATTTAAATGGACATTAACTAATCCAACAACCCACGCGAAACCTTACTCGCCGTCTGGCTGAAATTATATCGGTCAACAACATTCCCCTTGAACCAGATCTCAAGGGAGTTCATGTGAGCCGTGTTGCTGTTCTTCAGCAAGGCCAGACCGGGGATGTAGTTCGAGATCTGGCTCTCGCCTGACATGCTGGAGTAGGACCACATTTCCTGACCATCATTGGTAGCGCGCGTTTGTGGTTCCCCAAATGCGTTAATAACATCTTGCTGGGTCGTTTTCCCCTTAACGATTTTAGTTTTTACGGTTTGTTGGGTTTCGTCTTTAAGGGATTTGTTGCCATAGGTGGTGCAAGCAGTAAGAGGCAGGATCACCAGAGCAGCGATAAACAGTTTTTTCATGTTAACTCCATATAAACAGTAAACGTAAAACAGGCGTAAAGAAGCCGGGGCCAGATGCGATATACCTCTGGCTATAAAATTTGTATTAATGACTGGCGAAGAGAGCCGCATATCAGAAGTCTATGAATCTTCTTGTCTAATCAGCTAACGGCATCCCTCATGGTTGTTTTCCCTGATGTTGCATTAATAAAGGCCAAGAAAGGGCTATAGGGCAGTGCTGGCTGTTCGTCACAGGGCTTAGCGTTCTATCCCCACAAATCAGCGCATAAACGGTCCAGTGAGCCTTCTGTTCACTTTATCCAGTAACGATTCATCTAGCAAGAAAATGATCGGTAATGCAGATCGATAAATTGATATTGATAGTCTATAGCGATTAATAACGTTTTTTCGATCGGTAAGTTAATTGATTTAATCGATCGATATATATTTAATGATAGATAACAGCTATCGTTATTTTGATTTTGATCGTTACAAACGATATGACGGCCCACAAAAATAATTGAATCCTATCAATTGGTTAATCAGGTGGTTTTGCTGCGTTATGCCAGTAAGAACAAGCTTTAACGACTATAGATGTGCAGCAGACGACCTCTACATAACAGCATTTTTGATTATCAGGATGGATAGGAAGATGAAGAAGATTTTACTCGTTGCTGGTACAGCTCTTGTTCTGGCGGGATGTGGTGAGAAAGGCGATTTTGAGAAGGCTATCAACGCAAAAATTTCAAAATCAAAGGTGTGCTACTCACTGCAGAACAATGACTTTGCGTTTAACAAAGGTTTTCCGATTAAGGTTAACCGTGGTTATCGTTCTGCTGGATACAGTGCCAGTGATGAAATCCTGAATGGGCTTGTTGAACAGGGGCTATTCACTGTTTCGCAACAGTCCAACGGCTTTAGCAGTGTTGATGTTTTAGAGGTTACAGATAAAGGACAAGAGGTTGAGTTTTGGGACCGTGAGCAAGGTGCCTGTGTTGGTCATCGTGTTGTTGCTGAGATCACCAGTTGGACTGAACCGAGTGATGGCGCTGGCACTAAAATCACACAAGTGACCTATACATGGAAGCTCGATGGCGTTCCGGGCTGGGTTGATAAAAATGCGTTCTCTGGCGTCAAGGGGATGGCTGAACCAGAAGAAGCCAAAATTGTTCTGGTGAAAATCAATAACGGCTGGGCCGCTAGGTAATTACAGGAAGAACGCTATGAACTCTATCTATTGGGCGATTTCCATCGGTCTGCTGATGAACATACCATCACTGGCTCCGATGCTGTTTCTACATGAGATATCAAAGAAGGTGAAGGTATCGCTGGCATTCAGACTGTTTCTGCTTAACGCTTTCTTGGTGTTGTCGCTGGTGACGCTGTCGCAAAACATCACGCAAAAATACGGACATTTCCCGATATGGCTGGTTATTACTGCTATTGGGCTATTTGTGATTATACTTGTGCCAACGGTAAAATTTATACGTGAGCATTTAACTGTAGGTAAAAGTCGGGTTGTTATCCTCTCATCATTCCTGATTGCTTACGCTATTAGATTTCATAGTGTGTTTTCAAATATAAATGGCAGCGGATACACAGTTAATGGATACAACACCGCATGGACATTTTTTTTCTTGTTTGCCAGTCTGCTGGCTTATCTTGGCTGTGCTGGGAGTAAAACATATTCTGGTTATTCTGCACCGTCATCTGCACCGCAATCCGATTATTCTAAACCGACCAAAGAATATGAAACACAATCCCAAATTGACTACGACATTGCTGTAAAAGGGCGGAGTGTTCTGTCCGATCCCAATCTGAGTATCGTTGAGCAACAGCGTTATCGGGATGCTATTAGAAATAGAGATGATAGTTAGTCATACGATTATTTTATTATGAACATAAAAAGCCGGAGCCTAATCCGGTTTTTTCATAATGGAATTTTCAACATTTTATTAGGTTCACACTTAACGAAGAATCTATGAATAAACTCTAGTGTCATATGTTGACCGGGGAAAGGTAGCATTTTAAAAGCCTCTGGAAGAGTTGCCCAGTAGTATTCGCTGTGCTCTTCATTAAGTGTTATTTGGCAATTTTTTGACACGTAGGAAATAAAAACAGGAACGAGAGTAATCGCATCTCTATCTGCCTCATAGAACCGTTCGCAGTAATCGGCAGAATACAAATTACTCAACGTTAAACCTGTTTCTTCTTTGGCCTCACGTATCGCTGTCTGCCATGCTTTTTCTTCAGGCTCCACACCTCCTGCAATTTGACACCATTCGCTGGGTTGTGTGCTTCCCCGACGTTTTAATAAAAGAATCCTGCATTCATTTTCTGTTTGACGAATAATAAAAAGGGAAATTGAAAAAGAACGAACTAAGATCTCTTGTCTCATCTTTGGTCTCACTTAAGATCAGATGTGCGTAAGCGATGAATTTTACAGACTTAGTGTGTTTAAAAAAAACCGTTGAAATCAATTTTTCGTTAAAAAGTTATTCACTTCAAATCTTTTCTGTATCAGTCCCAACTCGGAGGTTTGAGGCGCGGTGGGCGGGGCTGTTTCATCTTTTCTGGTGGGACGGATAGTTTCAGATCCATACTACTATCAGCTTTGGCTTGCTCGTTCTTAGGACGACTTGGAAAACGTCTGATCTCATCAGGGGTAGGTTGGTAGTCATCACTGTTTAACCTTGCACGTCTCTCATGTTCAGTGCGTGGTATATAGATACCTTGAACCTCATCAAACACGTAGTTTTCGGCAATACGCTTATCGTGCTCTGCATCAACGGGAACCGGAACTGGTTTCTTCTTGGCCCAGACAAACTTCTCTCTTATGTATTCAACCACCAGTAGGGTGAAACGCTTGAATACGCCACTCTGACGAGGTTTAACCTGCTTTCTCTTGCTTTTAACAGGAGCGCGTTTAATCGTACTGGCAGTTGGGAAGGATGGGGTTTTCAATTTAGTGCGTGTATGAGGTGCAGGGGCAACCAGAACAGGCTGTTGCACTTCGGATGATGATGACTGCGAACCTGTTTCAGGCAATACGATTTCAACAGGTTCAGGAAGCTCGAATACGGTGAAGCTTCTGAGGTCAACAACGATCTGCTGGTCCAGATCTTTGAAGGTGCGGTAGGTAGCCTGAGCTTCCTGTTTCATCTCATCACGAACAGCCTGTTCAGCAGCACGTTTTTCCCTAACACTTTTACTGTTCCACTTGGCACGGTGAACACGTTGCATTGCTGGACGGCTGGTTGCTGTTGCCTTGGCGAGCCATAACGCTTTTTCTTCGACATTCAGGGTAATAGCGGCGTTTTCGAGTGCTTCATTGTGCTGAACATCAATAGAACGGTGATCAATACGTTCATTACTGCCAGCAGCAGTAAGATAGCGATTGGCAATCACTGACCATGATTCACGCCAAAGGATTACGTTTCTCTTGTCGTTCCAGCTTCTTTCTTTTTTACCAAAGCCATCAACGGTGATCGGTTTTAATGTCAACATTACATGCGCATGGGGATTATTGCCATCAAGATCATGAAAAGCGATATCAGCAATCATGCCCTTATCAACGAAATTTTTCTGACAGTATTCAACAACCAGTTTTATCTTGTCTTCATTGTCCAGTTCACAGGGAATAGCAACATCAAAATAACGGGCTGTTTGACCGTCCTTCTGACGCTCAACCTTTTCTACTTCATTCCATAGTGCTGTTGAGCTTTCGACAATATCAGCAGGTGCGGAAACAGGTGCTAATATCAGATGATGGAATAAATCTGTTCTGTGGCTGAAATCATAGGTATTGCCTGTGCGATCATCTGTTATTCTGCAACGTGCATGATAGGCTGCCTTCCTGCAGGAAGACATACCATCAGAACGTTTCACAATTTTAAACTCCAGATGAAATATCGCCATATAATAAAAGACCTCAATATAAAATAAAAACAAAATATAAAACGCAACGATAACTATGCTGCCGTTAGTTTTTCGTAAGAAAAACTTCGGGGTTGACGTTGACGTTGACGTTGTTTCCGAAGGAAACGGTGTTAGCCTGCGGCAGGCAACCGTCGGTAGACCCCACACACTGCGTAGCAGTGTATAAGTGGGCATTGTCTTATTAAAAATAGAGACAATGTAAAAGCCTCCCTACTTAATTAATACGAAATATATGAATGCCTGTAAAACAAAACACCGAATTAAGCGGCGCAATCTGGATAAACGGATGAAGTATTCCTTCGATATTATAATGATGGGGTTTGGATGGCGTCCGAAGGACAAGAATAGTGTTAATTTATCCCGCCGTAAGGCGGGAAAGACCTAAAACAGAAAATAAGGGGCTTATTAGATAGTTTTCCCTGTTGCACGATTAACTGGTTAGTCATATAAATCAGAGTGAAAAATTAACAGGTAAAATGAAAAACACTAATCTATAAAATTAAGTAACGTGGTGAGTATTAGACAAAATAGTTAGTGATTACTATCACGTAGTGTTGCTTTATTTAATTCCCCACCATAATTTTTGCAGTTCTATTCAACTGGTCAGACCGCCATGCCTTTATGGTGTGAATATTATGGAACAGTTAACCGCTCATATATAATCGGTTAAGTTAATTATATAGTGGCTAATACTTAAACTTGCCAACATAGGGGATATCAGTTAAATAAAGTGAAACGTGAAAAAGGAGAATAACATGAAACTTGGTGAGTTGGATGAAACAGCATTGGTTTTAATTGGCATTAATGCTGTAATATGGGCTATTGATATCAGTCTTATGAGTTTATATTTTATTAAATAAAGATATATTTCAGTATTGATAATTATTCAAAATATGGTAAAGGAGAATGTATAACAAATACAAGGAGGTTTAATGTATAAAAACAACGATGAAGCCATAGATTTTGAAGCCAAAAAACTTCTTGATGAAGGTGTTTATACCGATACAGAACAAGCCTATTTAGAAGCAGAAAAACGAGTGAATCAGATAAGGGAAAAATTCAGAGAGCATCAGGTTAAACAGCAATTTAAATTGAAGATAAAATCAATCAAGAAAAAACTGAATAATGATGACTATGTTAATATTCCTTATAATAAAAATAGAAACCATTGGGGGGATGACATATGACAACAAAAACGATAAAGCAACAAATTGCTTCAGCACAGGAACGTCTATACTTCTTGGAAGCTAAAAAGAAACAGCAAACGAAAAAAGAAAATACACGTCAGAAAATTATTTTCGGTGCAGAGGTTGCCAAAGTATTAGGATGTGATATTGGTTATGTAGATAAGGAGTTGGTCTTTGGGATTCTGCTTGATATCCCAAATCTTCATGAAAGCGATATTGAAAGGTATAAAGCACAAGGCCAAACTTATATCGAAAGTGTTTTAAATAAATCCAAGTCCTAATCCTGTTTTTCACGTCCGAACGGTGAGCCGACCTAAAACTTGTTTTTAGGTCGGTGAACTGTTGAGCAAGCCCTAGAGGGCGCGGTAGTTAACTCAGCATTAAATGAAAAGAGAGTAAGAAATATGTATGCTAATAAAGTATTTTCTACTGGAACGCCGGAAGATATATATAAAATGATCTCTGATCGATTGCAACCGATTGAAGGATATTATACTTGGCATGGTAAGGGTATTAGGTTGCTGTTCACTATCATAGAAATACTGGTCTATTTACGTGAAACGAAGTTTGCTGTTATTGATTATGGGAAGGTAATCCGATTAATTAAACTTAGGAACCTTGAGGCTCTAATCAATTCGGATATACCAGAGCATTGTCGAGATATTTTGAAAGAATATATCAGCGGCCTTCTCCCTGTTGGAAATGAATATCCTGTACACGAGTTCATCACGTTCCGTTTTCTGAAGATCGATACTTCTGATTTTTTATAACCAAAATTTCCACCATGCTTTTTTATTTTGAATTGCTGATACATCTTTGGGTAGCGAGGCCGGTTCCACTGTTGTATTAACAGAAGATGAACTATTTTCTATGTAATCGATTAGTGATATCCATTCTCCCTGACTCAGTGTTTCAATATGCTCTAAAGAAATACCCGTAGATGATAATTTAGTGTTGCTTTGGGTTAGTACTTCTTGACACCAAAATAGATAAGCGTCACCAATAAGAAAACCGTCATCCCAGCTTTCTATAAGCCCAGCATCTAATACAGTATCTTTACGACAGCGTGAAATCTGACAATCACCGAAACAGGAGAAGTCATTTTTCAACGATATTTCGGCTTTTTGCTGGCTTGAATAGAAGCAAATTAGGTAAATTCCCTCGGCTGGCGGGAGTTCAGCGTAGCGGTCTTTTAGAAGCTTATGAGGATAGTCTATCCCACTCCTGTTTTCCCATCTTTTGGCGCGAAAGAAACCATCCTGAATTTTTTTAAGTTTTACAGCGGTATCGATGCGGTAAATATAATCATCCATATAACAATCTCTTCAAGTAATACAATGGTATAAAAAATCCGCTAACAATAGGCTAGCGGATTTGTTTCTGTGGATGCTGTGTGGCTTTTATCAGATCTCAAAATCTTCCAGCGTCTTACCATTCTCTAGCGCAGCAGCAATGGCTTTAGGAGTACGGCCCTGACCTGTCCATAGCTTTTCGTTGCCATTTTCATCAGTGTATTTGTATTTAGCCGGACGAGGAGCACGTTTAGATTTTGCTGACTTGGTGGCAGAAACAGAACCAAGCAGTTCAGCCGGATCGATACCATCTTCTAACAGTTTTGCGCGTAAGGCTTCAATTTTTGCCTGACGTTCGGCGTTTTGTTGCTGTGCGCTGGCTTCTTCTTCACGGCGCTCTTCAACAATGACAGTTAACTTTTCCAGCATTTCTTCCAGTGTCGCCAGATCGGTTTCACGAGCCTGAGCACGCAGGGTACGAATATTGTTTAATACTTTTAAGGCTTCACTCATTATCATTTTTCCTGATGGTTGAAAATCGTGTTTAGCATACAGAAAATTCGGCAGTAAAACGAGTGTTAATCATTACATTTATGCATTATGATTTTAATGCCTTTTTCATTTAATAAGGTTTTATTTATCATGGATTAAATAATGATATTTAACGTGAATTAAATTTGAATTTAATAATGAATCAATTATATTATATGTTATAAGGAATTTATTTTTTCTTATTATTTTTTAAACATGCGTCAAAGTGAATGGGCTTAATATTTTTTAGGGCTATTTCCTTAATCGTGTTTATTTAAAAATAAAACCAAGGAGAGAGTATGGAGTATATCAATAATGTATTTACATTGGGTATGTTAAAAAATCCTGCTGATGCCAGTTGCGTCAGGTTTGTACATCTGTCAAAGAAAGATGCAGCTTGCTGGGTGCAGAAAGGCGTGTGGCATTCTGTCGTAGGACATGAAGATACGGCAGCTATCACTTCAAAAGAATTGGGTGCTGTTATTCCATTTAACAGACAAACACTCCTGATAGAAAAAGGCGATGAAGTGCTTGTGACTCAATATATCGGGCCACGCTTACCGGAAGGCAGCACACAACTTCCTGATGGTGCCAAGTTTGAATATTTTTTAGTCCTTATTAGAGATATCTTCTGATTGAAGAGATTTTGAGGATGGCGCTGGAAAAGTAGTGCATTTTTCGCTGTATTTATAAAAGGAGGTGATGATGTATTATTCAATAAGAAAAAATCGCTCCAACAATCTGAGCATTATTTCGTTTAAAAAGTCATTTTTTAAACTCATAGAAAATGAAGATGGTTGGGTTATCAGAGTGTTTGTTTATATATTGTTGCATAAAATAAAATCATTAAAGCCTAATGCTGTTTTTTATTTTGATTCTGAAGATAAGATCAACGATATCATAAAGAAAAATGGCGAATATCATTTTAATGATTCGGTTTGTCATCTTATCAGTGAAGCTTTTATTGATGGGTTAAAACATTCAACAGTAAAAGATTTTGATGTTATTTTCACTGCTGTCAAAGTGTTTTTCACGAACAACGCAGCTATATTACAGCAGGAAATATTATGAGTAATAAAAGAAGGTTAAAGAAAAACCCACTTGAGGATACGGCAATGTTAAGTCGAATTGCTCAGGCAGCATCACAGAAAGCGATTAAAGAAGCGTTCGCGGCAGGAATGGCTATCCACTATATTTCGGAGGGGAAACTGATAAAAGCGCATCCTGATGGAAGAAAAGAGTGTGTCAAAGAGCTAGGTATGAACCCTATTCTTCTTCGTGAATTATTAGAGTGAAAATGAGTGAGTTTTTTAAAGGAAAGTGTATGAATGAAAATGAATTAAGTGGAATATCAGTAAAAAAGAGAACAAAATGGACAGATGCTGTGAAGGATTTAAGTCATAGTGGCTTGATAGGTAGGGTCAACATCCCAAATTTATCTCAATTAGGTAAAATAGGGGTAGTTAAACTAAAAGATCTTGTTGATAAACTTTATCATGAAGGATACCAGCCTAGAAAAATTATCTTTTTAAACAAAGACAGGTTTTTTGTTGCTCAGGATTTTGCCACAGGGAAGAATCTTTATTCTTTACCTAAAGGGACGAAAGTATCGTATGCATACCGTATGCAGCATCCTGATGGAAGGGTATATCCCATTCCTTATGTTGGATACAAATATGCGCTTTTGCTTTTTTATAGGAATTATCTTGATGGAAAAGCTGAACCAGACGCATTAGGAATAACGGATGAGTTATTTAATAAAATGGTAAATTCAGCAAGAAATATATGTGAAAAGCATTCAAGCTTGTACAGAGAAATTAATGATATTAGAGAGGAAGATCTTCAAAGTTATGATGATACCATGTTAATACATTCAAACAAGTCCGATGTAAGAAAAATCAAGCCTTAGTTGAGAGGTATTTCTCTCGCATCATCCGTTCGTCAGTTAATATGTTAATTAATTTTCATTTTATATTGTCTTTTTCAATATTATTGTTTATTTATTATTGATGACTGTAAAATAAAAAACAAATAAATTATTTTAATTAAATCTAAGGAGATAATAATGACCAGAGCTTCTAAATTTATAGGGTATAATGCTATGTCAAGAAGTCTTGATTTTATATATGAAAAAAACAATCAACCATTTGGCATTACTTTTTGGTATGATGATGATCTTGACCAAAATAAGACTTGTTTATACAGAGATGAAAGAACACATGAATATACTAATGCGGACATAGGGACGTCAGAAGTACAACTCCATATGGAGATGACATCGATTCCTTTCCTTCGTGAGTTTTTTGAAGTAAATGACGATAAAGAATTAGATAAATTAAAGAAAGATATACATGATATTATTTACTCTCACCTTAGAGATGGATTATCATTAACAGAAGACTTGGGGTTTGAAAAATACAAGAAGCCAGATGTAGTATCAAAACCTAAAAGTAGGAAATATAGATAATTTTTATCATATGTCATTTTATATTTAAAGGGGTGGTTTTTGTTTTTTAATAAAATTATCATTTAAAATATTTTACTTATCCCTTTTGTTCTATAGTCCCATATTATCCATACTTCAAATTGCACAAGAACTGACTACATCCATTCACCTTAGAAGGTGAGTGGTGGGTTGTTTCTATTACTGTCTTTCTGACGAAAAAATAATTTATAACATATTCCCATTGCATCAGCCGTTCGTCAGTTAATCCATTAATTACATGTGCTTTTCTATTGTCTGACTCAAGTTAATAAACTATTTGTCTATTATCATTTTAAAATAAAAAAGGAGATAAGATGATTTTATTGAAAAATAGAAAAAGTAAAAGAGGGTTTTCTCTTCTAGAATTACTTTTAGTCCTTGGTATTGTTGCTGCTTTAGTGGTTGCGGCATTTATTGTTTATCCAAAGGTTCAGGCATCACAACGTGCTACAGCAGAGAGTAATAACATAGCGACGATTCAGGCAGGGGTAAAATCGCTTTACACTGCGGTATCCAGCTATTCAGGTCTCAATGAAACCGTTGCTGTTCAGGCGAAAATTTTCCCTGATAATATGTTAGTCAGCAATAAACCTGTGAATGCATTCAAAGGCAACGTTTTATTAGGCACTTCAACCGATAGTCCTTCTGGTGTAGCTAACTCGGCCTTTACCATCACTTATATAGATGTTCCAGCATCTGAATGCACCAAAATTGTTTCAGGAGTTGGCGCTAACTTTTACAGTGTGGCGATTGGCACAGGTAATGCAGCTTTAACAACTGGAAATATCAGAAAAGCGGGTAGTGATATGAATATGGCGACAGTAGCTTCTACGTGTCAGGCCGGAGGAAACAGCAATACTCTCACTTTCACTTCATTATAAATAAAAGGGGTGACGCCCTTTTATTTATTAATATCTTATGGATATCTTGACCACTTTTTTATTTTTGCTAATTAAAATGTATGTAAATAAAAAAGGACGATGAAAATGAAAATAACAAATAAAAAAGGGTTTTCCCTACTGGAAATCACATTGGTGTTAGGTATCGGCACAGCAATCGCGTTTATGAAGTTTCAGGATATGAAAAGTGAACAAGAAAAAGTAATGGCGAATACCGTAGGTTCACAGATGAAACAGATGGGAGAGGCGGTTAATCGTTATATCAGCATTCGATATGACAAGCTTTCAACCCTGACTTCCAGCAGCAGCCAGAGCAGCGATCCGGGACCAAGAACCTGTTCGGCGAATGGTTGTGAAATTACGTATCAGACGCTGGTAAATGAAGGACTGTTGCCTGCAGGTCATACTGGCGTCAATATGCAAAAATCTTCCTATAAGATCTTATTAAAACGTGCAGGAACCACACCTAACTACGTTATCAATGGACTGGTTATAACAACGTTACCGTGGTCAGAAGGGAACCGCATTCGCTATGACTTATTAGGTCGTGCGATGCAAGCCGCTGGCATTGATAGCGGTATGACGCAATCAGTTTCTGTTGCATCAGGTACGAGTGGTCAATGGACTGAGAACCAAAATAACTATAGTGGGATTAATGCGGCTGGATTGCTGGCCTACCGTGTTGGATATGACAGTTCTATGTATTCGGTTTACCTGCGTCGAGATGGAACATTACCGATGACAGGGGATTTGAATATGGGCGGTCAAAGTATTAATAATGCTAAAGACATTACTGCATCAGGTGACGTGAACGCGACCTCATTTAATGGCACCTATGGGCGTTTTGCCAAGAACGTCAATGTGTCTGAGGATTTAAATGTTATTGGTTTTTCCACATTTGGTAAGAACGTATCGATGAACAGCCAGCTTACGGTAAAAAACGGCATCAACTCTGAAAGCTATGTTTCAGCCAGAACCCAAGCCAGCAAACTTCAGATTGGTGGGGGAGGTTCCAGTGATCCGAATATGATTCTGTTGAACGTATCAGGCGGTGCGGGGGATGGTTATCTGTCCCTGAATGGTAATAACAATTCCTCTGTTAAGCTGGATATTTGGGGAAGCCAGAGAGTGAGAGGCGACCTTACCTTATCGGGTTCAAATGATGGAAAAACGACAGGAGCCATTTCTGCATCAGGAAATATATCATCAGAAAAAACAGTTTCTGGCGAATATTTACAGCCTAAGTCGATCTCTGTGGTCGGGGCAAGCTGTTCACCAGATGGGTTAATCAGTAAAGATGATAAAGGTGCAATATTATCTTGTCAGAGCGGGGAATGGAAAAGCCTTAATGAAGGAAAAATAACTGAGCATATTGTTAATCAACCGGACTATATAGTTAGGAGAGACACTTTAATTATCTGTCCAGAGGGGAAGCAAATTCTGGGTTATTATGGTTATAGTGGTAATTTTAGAAGAAATCTCTGGTTAAACGAAAACCAGTTGAATGATACAGGAGATTGTTCAAGAAGTAATGGATCTTCATGCTCTGAATCAATATACAAAGTGACGTTTATAAATAAAATAAAATGCGGGTAAGTCTCATCACTGGGCAATTTTGGTTTCATCAATGTATCTCTTGCTGCGTTATTTAATCACAGAGATGGTTCTCACACGACATCAGCCAATTTTAATGTATACGTTAATGGCTCGTTGATAGGGAAAATGACAACATACATTTATGTGGAAAAAGGTGGTAGTCGTGGGCATTATTGGGGATATCAGAAAACAGGAGTGGATGCTCAAATGTTCAAACACGCTGTTAACCAAGGAGATGTGATTTCGGTTGAACTGGACAGTGCCTATCTTGCTATTAAAACTGACATCATAGTTTCTTTGTCTCAGTAGGGCTGGTCAGGCCATTTTTATGGCTTAACAGAAAATAATATCTGACCCTAAATAAAAATCTTATTCATTATCTCTGTATCGACGCCTGATACGGGTTTCGGTATTGAATCATCCATAAAAAGCGCCCAATATTCACACACCAAGGAATGTTTTACTGTCAAAGGAAAATGACAATGCCGGGTGCTGCCCGTCTTAACGATATCGGAAGCGGTCATGGCTGCTTCCCTGAAACCCCGATAATTGAAGGCAGTCCTGACGTGATTATCAATGGTCAGCCAGCCGCTCGTAAAGGCGATACCGTTCTGTTTCACGGTTGTCCCTGTCCCAATGCGCCACATGGTGTTCATCCGCGAAAAATAGCCGAAGGTTCATCGACCGTCATTATTAACGGTAAAAATGCTGCGCGTATTGGGGATGGTATCAATTGCGGTGGTGTCATTGTCTCCGGCAGCAGCAACGTCATTATCGGTGATACCCCTCATCGTTCTCCGGTTCAGGAATGCGCTAAACAGGCAGTATTAACTCGTGCGCCATTGTTGGCGTTAACACCTATGCTGGCCGTTCCTCCTGTTTACGCTAAATCCTGTTTGCTTGATGAAGGTTGTACTCAGGCAGGGACGGAAAAAGAACCCGTTGAACATTTCGGGGAGATGGTGTTATTTGCCCAGCC